>DATNKF010000062.1:0-6543 GCA_035603555.1 Allostellaceae bacterium | reverse complement strand
AGCCGCAGGTCCAGGCGGTGGCGTAGAGATCACTCTGCACACGCCTTGCCGCCTGCCAGCTCTGCTGCATGCCTTCGAGGGCATTCGTCGCGCCCGGGACATCGGAAACAAAGCTCTTCCAGCCGGCGCCGAGCTTGGCGGTCAGCGCCTGCGAGCGCGGCCCGTAGGCGGAGATATGCAGTGGGATCGCGTCCTTTGTATTGATCAGCCCGATCTCGGGGTTCAGAAAGCGGATCTTGCGCCGCTTGCCCTCGATCGAGGTTTCGACAGTCTCTTCGTTCAACAGCCCGTAGACGACGCGGATATATTCTTCCATCTCCGCGAGCTTGACCGCACCCAGCCCCATTGCGCGGCGCGCCGAAAAACCGGTGCCGATGCCGAAATCGATGCGCCCCGGGGCGAGCCCGTTCAACGTCGCAAATGCATTGGCGGTAACCGCGGCGATACGGTTGGACGGCACCAGGACACCGGTGCCAAGGCGGATGCGCGAGGTCTTGAGCGCCGCCGCCGCCATGGCGACAAAGCAGTCGCCGGTAATCATCTGCGTGTCGAAGAACCAGGCATGGGTGAAACCCAGCTCCTCAGCCCGCTGCGCCAATTTCCACGAGTCGCTCGAAGTCGCGATGCCGATCCCGAAATCCATTTGCCTTCTCCCTAACCCGCGGCCTCTACCTGCAAGGCGGCGGCGAGAAATCGCAGCATCCTGGGGCCGGCATAGGAACCGAAGCTGCCGGGCTCTTCGACCGGGTCCACGCTCCAGAAATGGCCGGCGCCCGGCACGACGATCGTGCGCGCGAAGAAGCCGGCCTGCTTGAGCGCGATGAGGAACTTTTCCGATTGTGTGGCCGGGTCGACGATGTCGTCTTCCCGGCCGTAGATCAGCAGAAAGCGCGTGCTGTTCTTGTCCACCGTGGCGTAGCTCAGCGGCGACGCCTCGAAGAACACCTTCCGGCTGACCATTGGCGGGCCGCCGAGGAGCTTCTCGGTGACTGGGTCGCGCGGCCGCGAGATCTGGTCGTGCTCCCATTGCGCCTGCATGTCGTAGACGCCGTAGAAGCCGATAACGGCTTTGACGCCGGCCGAGGTCGAGGCGCGGGGGTCGTCGCGATATTCGCGGGAGAACAGCGGTTCATTACCGGCCAGCGCCACCAGCGCCGACAAATGAGCCCCCGCCGAGTCGCCGATCAATCCGATGCGGTCCGGGTCGACGCCGAGCTCGTCTGCCCCGGCGCGCACGAACTGCACCGCCGCCTTGCAGTCGTAGACCACACCGGGCCAGGTCTTCACACCCGGCTTCATCAGTCGATATTCGATCGCAAAGACGGCATAGCCGTTTTTGGCGAGATAGCTGCCCCAGTGCCGGTAGAATGTGCGGTCGCCGAGCTGCCACCCGCCGCCATGGATCCCGACCAGCACGGGCGCTCGGTCCCGTCCTTTCGGCAGATAAAGGTCGCCGAGCAGCCTCACGCCATCGTGCTCGGCGAACACGATGTCGGGTCGGACCGCCACCTCATATTCTCTCGCCATCGGCCCCGTCCATCGCCTAAAAATGTTTACGGCGCGCTCGTGCGAAGCGAGCTTAGCGGCTTGCGCGAGTTGAAATCCAGTCGGGAGCGCTGGCTTGACCTTCGGCTGAATCCGGCGACAGAATTCCGGAGTAGACTAGAGGGGAGGAGGACGCGATGGCGGATCTGCGCGTAATGGCGACGGGGTTGCGGTTTCCCGAGGGGCCGGTGGCGATGGCCGATGGCTCTGTAATCTTGGGCGAGATCGCCGGCAGTGCCGTCACCCGCATCGCGCCCGACGGCAGCAAGACGACGATCGGGACGCCGGGCGGCGGGCCGAATGGGGTCGCGCGCGGCCCAGACGGCGCTCTTTATGTCTGCAACAATGGCGGCAATGAATACGCCCAGGGCGGGTTTCTCTCGACCGGGCCGTCGAAGGATTACCAGTGCGGCTACATCCAGCGGATCGATCCGCGCACCGGCGAGACGCGCATTCTCTACAGCCAATGCGGCGGGCACAAATTGTCGGCGCCGAACGACATCGTCTTCGATCGCCAGGGTGGGTTTTACTTCACCGATCTTGGAAAGCGACGGGGGCGCGACCGCGACCACGGCGGGCTTTACTACGCGCTTCCGGACGGCTCGAAGATAGTCGAGCTCGTCCATCCAATGCTGACCCCTAACGGCGTCGGCCTGTCGCCGGACGAGAAGACCGTCTATGTCGCCGACACCGAAACCTCGCGCCTCTTCGCCTTCGACATCGTCGAGCCCGGTGTCCTGCGCAAAGAGCCCTTCCCCGCACCCTACACCGGCCGTCTCGTCTGCGGGCTGCCCGGCTTTCAGCGCTTTGACAGCCTCGCCGTCGAGGCCGCGGGCAACATCGCCGTTGCGACCCTGATCACCGGCCACATTACCGTCATAGCTCCCAACGGAAATGTCGTGCGTCAAGTCAAGATGCCCGATGTCTACCCGACCAACATCTGCTTTGGCGGTAGGGACATGAAGATCGCCTACATCACCTTGTCCGGCATCGGCCAGCTGGCTGCGATGGATTGGCCCGAGCCCGGCCTCCGTCTCAATTTTCAGGAGTAAGCGCCCAATGAAAGCCGCTGTCCTTCACGCCCCAAACCAGCCGCTCACGATCGAAGAGGTCGCGCTCACCAAGCCGCAGGCCCGCGAGGTATTGCTGCGCACCGCCTTTGCCGGGCTCTGCCACAGCGATCTGCATTTTATCGAGGGGCTCTACCCGCATCCCACACCCTGCGTGCTGGGCCACGAATCCGCGGGTGTCGTCGAGGCGGTCGGCGACGGCGTGACCTATGTCAAGCCCGGCGACCATGTGATCACCTGCCTGTCGGTATTCTGCGGCACCTGCTCGCAATGCGTCACCGGCCACCCGAACCTGTGCGAGAACACCGAAGTCAAATTGCCGCCGGGTGTGTCGCGCCGGCTATCGTGGAAGGGCGGGGAATTGATGAACCAGTTCCTCAATCTCTCGTCCTTCGGCGAGCAGATGCTGGTCCACGAGAATTCGATGGTGAAGATCGATCCCGACATTCCGCTCGACCGCGCGGCACTCGTCGGCTGCGGCGTGATGACCGGGGTCGGTGCGGTGTTCAACGCCGCCAAGGTCGAGCCCGGCGCCACGGTCGCGGTGATCGGCTGCGGCGGGGTCGGGCTGTCGGCGGTCAACGGTGCCGCACTCGCGGGTGCCGAGCGCATCATCGCGATCGACACGGTCGCCTCGAAGCTGGAGATTGCACGCGAGCTCGGCGCTACCGATACGCTGAATGCGAGCAATGCCGACCCGGTCAAAGCGGTCAGGGAGATGACCGGGGGCGGGGTGCACTATTCGTTCGAGGCGCTCGGCACCAAGACCACCGCCGAGCAGGCCTTCGGTATGCTGCGCCCGGGCGGCACCGCGACGATCATCGGCATGGTGCCGCTCGGCGTTAAGATCGAGCTGCACGGCTACGACTTCCTGCGCGACCGCAAATTGCAGGGCACATCGATGGGCGGCAACCGCTTCCGGGTCGACATGCCGCGCCTGTTGTCACTGTGGCGCCAAGGCCGTCTGAAGCTCGACCACCTGATCTCCGGCCGGATCAAGCTCGGCGAGATCAACGAAGGCTTTGCTGCCCTCAAATCCGCTGCACCAGTGCGCCAGCTGATCGACTTCGCCGCCTGACGCGCCGGGGCCTACGGCACAACGCGCCGCGCCACCGCCGCAATCATAGGCAGCGTCATCCGCTGGGTCCATGGGCCGAGGCCGAGCGGCTTCAACAGCATCCGTACGCTCATCTCGTGCGGAAAGTGGTCCTGCAGAAGGGCACGGCATTGGCGGCGTACCCGGCGATAGGCCTCGAGATCGAAGGGTTCGCCCGGATGATGGGCGCTGTAGACATGCTTGAGGACGATAAAGCTGTCGTCGCCGCCGGTCATCCGCAGCCGCCGCCATAGCGCCGCAAGGACCGCGGCCCGACCCGGGGTCTCGGTGTCCTGGTATCTGCGGAAATAGCGGTAGAAATGTTTGTAGTGACGCACCTCGTCTTCGGCGATATGGCGGGTCAGCATGGCGAGCACCGGCTCGGGGCTGGCATGCGACAAGGTCCGGTAATAACTCGCGGTGCCCATTTCGACGACGCAGCGCGACGCCATCTCCAGGGTGCGTGTCGGCTCCAACGCGGTGTCGCAGAATGGTCTGAATTCTTCGACAAAGCGCCGGCGCGCTGGCTCCCAATCGAATTGCGGCCACGCGGCTTCGACATAGCGGCGCAATGCCCGGCCGTGCTGCAATTCCTCCGGCAGCCAATATTGCTCCAACCACAGAGTGACTTCTTCGTCACCGGCAAAGTAATCGACCAGATTCTCGGTATAGAGGTCGGTGGCGCTCTCCATCAGCGACGCAGAGGCCAGCAGATAAAACAGCGCCTCGGCGGGCGCCACCGCATCACGGTGGATCGCGTGCCAGGGAATATCGCCGAGCGACCAATGCTGCCTAATCACGGGATCTATCTGGGTAGTCAAAAAGTGAACATCGCACCTTCCGGTTGGAGACCGAGCAACACCTGGCCCACCGTTTCGAAATGGGCCTGACGGCCCTGATATTGCTGCACCACCGTATGGATGTCGCGAAACCGCCGCTCGAACGGGTTGTTCTCGAAGATCGCGGTCGCCCCGGCCGCATGATAGACGGTGTCGACGACCTCGCGCGCCTGATGGATCGCCCAGGTCGAGGCGAGGCGGATCGTGGTGTTGTCGTCGATCGTGAGCCGCCCCGAGGCGGCGGCTTCGTACCAGATGTCGTCGAGCGAGCCCAGCAGAAAGGCGCGGGCGGCCCCCAGGCGCGCTTCCGATTGCGCAACCTGGGCCTGGATGACGTTGTTGTCGCGCAGGGTGCTTTTGGCGCCGCGCGGGATCTTGTCGCGGGCGAGCTCGACGAGGGCATCGAGCGCGCTGCGGGCGATCCCGAGCGCCACCCCGGCGAAGCCCGAGGCGTAGATGTTGCTGCTGCTGAAGGCGTAGAGCAGGCCGGGCTGGCGCGGCTTGGCCGAGGCCTCGCGCAATACCGTGTACGCCTCCGGGATGAAGAGATCGGTGACCGTGTAGCTGTCGCTGCCGGTGCCGCGCAAGCCGATCACATGCCAGATGTCGGTGAATCGGGCGCTCGCCTTCGGGAACAGCAGGGTGCGCATCACCGGGCCGCCATCGGGCCGCAGCTGCGGCGTCCCGTCGGCCGCGAGAATCGGCACATGCGCGCCGAGCCAGCTCGCGTGGTGGCTGCCGCTGGCAAAGCTCCAGGTGCCGCTGAGCCGGTAACCGCCCGGTACCTCCCGCGCCTCAGCGGGGCCGGGCGGACCCCAGGCGAGGATGCCGCGTTTGCCGCCGAAGATCTCCCGCGCCACCTCGGGATCGAGATAGGCCGCAGTCATCGTGCAGCCGCAGGCCTGGCCCAAACACCAGGCGGTGCTGGCGTCGTGCTTGGCGATTTCCTCGATGACCTCGACATAAACCGTGGGACAGAGTTCGGCCCCGCCGAGCGTGCGCGGCAGCAGCAGGCGAAACAACCCGCGCTCGATCAGCGCCGCGACGATCGGCTCGGGGAGCTCGCGGCGGCGCTCGATCTCTTCGGCCGCAGCCTCGATCTCGCGTCCAAGTTCCCGGGCGCGCCCGATATAATCGATATCGGGCGTTTCATCACCGTGAGGATGCAGAGAGGCAACCCTCATCGCCGGTATTCGATCCTTCGACAGCCAACATACCCGTCAAAGATCAATACTACGAATGCCTCGCAGAATCACCCCGTTCCAAAGCTTACCCCCGTGGCTGACAGGACCTCGCCAGGATTCCCGTCCGGGAGAACAGGATAGCCGCCGTATTGTACGCAGGCGACGGCGCGGCGCGGTTCGGTGCGATAGAGGCCTGGGGGCGAAGCCAGGCAGGCAGGCATGGCGTGCGGACAGCGATCGGCAAAAGAGCAGCCAGCTGCAGCGATGGCGTGGCTATTGCGCCCCGAATCGTCGGCCTGCCCGAGCCAGTCGCGGGCCGCATGAGCGCGCGGGATCGCCGAGATCAGGAGCTGCGTGTAGGGGTGCCGAGGTTCCTTTACCACCCGCTCCACGGCACCCGCCTCGGCCAAATGCGCTCGATAGAGCACCAGGATCGAATCGGCGACCTGATAGGCGGTGGCGAGGTCGTGGGTGATGTAGAGGATCGAGATGCCGTGCTCGTCGGTGAGCCTGCGCAGCGAACCGAGGATCGTTGCGCGCAGCGAGGCATCGACCATCGAGACGGGCTCGTCGGCGACAATCAGCTTCGGCTGCAGCAGCAAGGCGCGCGCCACCATGACGCGTTGGCGCTGACCGCCCGAGAGCTGGTGCGGGAAGCGGCCCAGGATCTCCTCCGGCTGCAGCCCGACCGCGCGCAATGCCGTGCCGATCTGCTCCCGCGCCGCGGCACGAGAGGCGGCAAGCCGGAAGCGGCGCAGCGGCGTCCGCAGCACGTGGTCGACCCGGTAGAACGGGTTGTAGACGCCGTA
>DATNKF010000061.1:0-2592 GCA_035603555.1 Allostellaceae bacterium | reverse complement strand
CGACGGCGTCACCGGCGAGAACGTGACCGCCAACCTGCGCACGCTCGCGACCGTGCCCGAGATGCTCGCCGGCGCGGGCTGGCCCGAGCTGATCGAGATCCGCGGCGAGGTCTATCTGGAGCGCGCCGGCTTCTTCGCCTTGAACGAGGAGCGCGCGGCGGCCGGCGAACCGGTCTTCGCCAACCCGAGGAACGCCGCCGCAGGATCGTTGCGTCAGCTCGATTCCGCGATCACCGCGCGCCGCCCGCTCAAATTCTTCGCCTATGCCTGGGGCGAGGCGAGCGCGTCCTTCGCCCGCACCCATGACGAGGCGCTGACGCGGTTTCGCGACTGGGGGTTTACGGTCAACCCGCGCTCGCGCCTCTGCCGCGGCGTCGATCAGGCGCTGGTCTTTTACAACGAGATCGCAGCTGATCGCGCGCAACTCCCCTATGACATCGACGGTGTGGTCTACAAGGTCAACGATCTCGCCCTGCAGGAGCGGCTCGGCATGGTCAGCCGGGCGCCGCGCTGGGCGGTCGCTCAGAAATTTCCCGCACAGCAGGCACAAACCGTGCTGCGTGACATCTCGATCCAGGTCGGCCGCCAGGGCTCGCTGACCCCGGTGGCGATGCTCGAGCCGATTACCGTCGGCGGGGTCGTCGTGCAGCGCGCCACCTTGCACAATGAGGATGAGATCGCGCGCAAGGACGTCCGCACCGGCGACACCGTCGTCGTCCAGCGCGCCGGTGACGTGATCCCACAGATCGTCTCCGTCGTGCTCGACCGCCGGCCGAAGGATGCGCAGCCGTACCAGTTTCCCGACCATTGCCCGATCTGCGGCAGCCTCGCGGTGCGCGAGCCGGGTCAGGTGGCGCGGCGCTGCACCGGCGGGCTGATCTGTGCCGCGCAAGCCGTCGAGCGGCTGCGTCACTTCGTCTCGCGCGACTGCTTCGACATCGAGGGGCTCGGCGAGAAACATATCACGGCCTTTTGGCAGGACGGGCTGATCCGCCAGCCGGGCGACATCTTCCGACTCGATCCCGCGGCGATCATGAAGCGCGAGGGCTGGGGCGAGGTCAGCGCCCGCAAGCTGGTCGCGGCGATCGACGAGCGCCGGCGGATTGCGCTCGACCGCTTCATCAACGCGCTCGGCATTCCGCAGGTCGGCCAGGCGACGGCAAGGCTGCTCGCCCGCCACTATCGATCGCTCGTCAATTGGCGCCGCGAGATGGAGACGGCCCAGGACCCGGAGAGCGAGGCGCGGGCGGGGCTGGTCGATATCCACGGGATTGGCGAGGAAATGGCCGCCGACCTCATCAGCTTTTTCGCTGAGCCGCATAATCAGGCTGTGCTCGACGACCTAGCACGCGAGGTCACCGTACTAGACTGGGAGGCGCCGACGCAGCGAACGGCCTCGCCGCTCGCCGGCAAGACCATCGTCTTCACCGGGTCGCTCGAATCGATGAGCCGGTCCGAGGCGAAGGCGCGCGCCGAAGCGCTCGGCGCCAATGTCACGAGCTCGGTCTCGGCCAAGACCGATTATGTCGTGGCTGGCGCCGATCCCGGCTCGAAGGCGACCAAGGCGGCGGCGCTGGGCGTCAAATTGCTCGACGAGGCCGGTTGGCTCGCACTCGCCGCGGGGTGACCGGGGGCGGTGTTTCGCATTACCGGACCGCCTGAGGACGGCCGCCTTGAGCCGACGCTGTTCAGCGCCCCACGTCTCGTGTCCCCGGATCTCCAGCAGCTCGACTCTCCGCAGGGTCGAGCGCCGGCGAACGATCGCCAGCGGGTGCATTGGCGCGGCCCCGCCGGCTCGCTCATCCTTCATCTGCTGCCGCTGCTGTTGCTGATCGAATGGCCGATGGCGCCGCCACCCGAGATCGCGCCCATTGCCGTGCAGCTGGTGGTCGAACCGCCACCGCCCGAGCCAACGCCGCAACCGGTTCCGCCGCAGCCAGAATTCAAGCCGCCGCCGCCAGGGCGCATCGCATCTGATGATTTCGGCGACCCGACGGCGAAAGAAGTGGGCCACGAGGCAGACGCTGCGCCTGCCCCTAACGATGCGCCGCCGCCCGAGCCGCCGCCTGCAGAGGCCCCGCAACAGACTGTAGCTGTTGTGCCGCCCCCTCCGCCGATGAAGCCCGAGCCTCCCAAACCACAGTCGAAGCCAGCCGCACAGCAACCGCCCCGGCGGACCGAGGAGCCAACGCATACCGCGCGGCACGCCAAATATCCCGGCCCGGCCGCCAGCCGCGACGACTATCTCGCCTATGTGCATTCGCTCATTCGGCAGCATTACGATATGCTGCCCTTGGCAATGATCGGCGGCCGCCGCGGCGAGACGCGCGTCGAGTTTCTGGTGCTCGGCGACGGCACGATCGCGATGGTGAGGACGCGGCAGAGCTCCGGTTATCCCGACATCGACTCCCGGGTTGAGCTGATGGTCGCGATGGTGCGCCGGGTCCCCCCTTTGCCGCAATGGTTCCAGGGACCGGCGATGGCGCTGATCCTCGACCTGCCTTTCCCCGACGCCTTACGGGAGTGAGCTTCTTGGCAGCAAATTCGACGACCTCGGTCGACCCGATCGTCACCTCGGTCATCCAGCATCGT
>DATNKF010000060.1:0-2021 GCA_035603555.1 Allostellaceae bacterium | reverse complement strand
CACTGCGTCCCCTTCGGCTATCACGACCTGATGGACGTCGGCGGTGCCGTCACCGACTTCTGCCGCACGATCGCCGCACACGCCGCTTATCGCGCCGAAGGCTGATTCCCGCCTGAGGCGCCACCGCTACGCGGACCGTAAGGGTGGCAAACGTTTGACTCAGTAGAGGGAGGGCCAGACGCCCGAAAATTGAATGGCTACCAAAGAGTTCAGCGCTGAGGAGATCGCTGCCGCCCTTGGCGGCCGCCCCGGGGGGCAGGGGCCGGAGCTTCGGCTGCTGATGCTCTTTCAGTCCGAGGCTGGCGATCCAGTCGACGCGAAGCCGCACTTTGTCCCAGATGCCGTGCGTAAAGCTGCCTGACTGAGGCCGGGGGCGCGAGCCGAGTTCCTACACTTCATCTGTGAGCTTCCGTGCGTGTGTCCTGACGGTGAGCACCAAAGGGGCGCGTGGCGAACGCGCCGATGAGAGCGGGGAGAAAGTCAGCGAGGAACTCGCGCGCGTCCCCTGCGAGATCGTCGGACGCGCTGTGGTGAGCGACGAGGTCGACGACATCCAGCGCCAGATCCGCGAATGGCGGCAGAAGACCGACCCCGACCTGATCGTCTTGACCGGTGGCACGGGGCTGGGCCCGCGCGATGTCACGCCGCAGGCGCTGGAACCAATGCTCGACTATTTTGTGCCGGGCATCGCGGAGGCGATGCGGGCGGCGGGTCTGCGCAAGACACCGCACGCGATGCTGTCGCGCTCGCTGGCCGGCGTGATCGGCAAAACGTTGGTCCTGGCGCTTCCCGGCAGCCCACGCGGTGTGGTGGATAGTCTCGAGGCCGTCATGGAAGCGTTGCCGCACGGCCTGCGGACGCTTCGCGGCGATGTCAGTGACGCTCCCGCCGCCCACCGTCCCCGCTGATGGGTCGCATCAAGGTCGGCATTTCTTCCTGGACGGAGCCGACACTGATCAAGAGCGGTTGGTATCCGCCGGACGCGACAACTGCCGAGGACCGGCTGCGCTATTACGCCACCAGGTTTCCCGTCGTCGAGGTCGACAGCACGTTCTACGCGATCCCCAACGAAAAGACGGCGAAGCTCTGGGTCGAACGCACGCCGAAGGATTTCGTCTTCAATGCCAAAGCGTATGCGCTGCTCACCCAGCACCCGACGCCGGCCGCCAGGCTGCCAAAGGACCTGCGCGAGAAGCTCGGCGATTCGAAAGCCAATCTCTACTTCAAGGACCTGGCACCGAAGGATAAGGAGAGTGTGTGGGACCGTTTTCGGGAGGGCTTGCAGCCATTGCAGGATGCCGGCAAGCTGGGCGCGATCCTCTTTCAGTTTCCCAAGTGGTTCCTCCCATCGCCCGCCTCCTACCGTTTCATGGAAGACCTGCGGGAGTGGCTCCCGGATTTCGGCATCGCGATCGAGTTCCGCCAGGCCTTATGGATGAAGGAGGAACGGCGCCAGCGTGTCATCAAATTTCTCAAGGACCACGGCTTCACCTATGTCGTCGTCGATGAGCCACAGGGCTTTACCTCGAGCGTGCCGCCGGTGGTGGCGGTGACCGCGCCACTGGGGATGGTCCGCTTTCACGGGCGCAATCGGGAAACCTGGGAGAAAAAGGGGATCAGTACCGCGGAGAAATTCCGTTACCTCTACGAGCCGAGCGAGCTGAAGCCCTGGGCCCCCAGCCTGCGCGAAATGGCGAAGGAGGCCAAGGAAGTACATGCGATCTTCAACAACTGCTACTCCGATTACGCCGTGCGCAATGCCGAGGACCTGGCCCAGCTCCTGACCTGAGCCCCGCCGAAAGGTTCCCGGTGCGGGCCGAGTTGAATGGGTAGCGCCGCGGCGCAGCTATGCAGGCCTACCAGTCGCCCCCATGCCCATTTTGCGGAATTACCTGGAACCAACCGGGCGCCCAGGCCTGCGCCAATTGCCGAAACCCCCTGCCGCCGAGTTACACCCCACCCGGCTATCCGCAGCAGAACTATCCCCAACAGCCCCAGTACCCCGGCCCTCCGCCCGGATA
>DATNKF010000059.1:0-3919 GCA_035603555.1 Allostellaceae bacterium | reverse complement strand
ATCGGCCCGCACGGCACCCCGACCCTGCTCAACAACTCGACCCAGTAGGCGCTCGGATGCCGGCGCATGATCTCGTTCAGATGCGCGATCAGCGCCGGGCGGTTCTTGGCGCGGGCGACCACGGTCGAAAAATCGGGATTGCTGAGCAGGTCTTTCGCACCCGCCGCCTCGCAGAAACGCCGCCACAGATTGTCGCCGGAGGCGGCAACGTTGATGTAGCCGTCCTCGGTCTGGAACATGCCGGTGCCCGGCGAGGTCGGGTGGAAATTGCCCTCCTGGCCGGCGACCTCGCCCTTCATCAGATAGCGCGCCGCTTGGAAGTCGAGCATGAAGATCTGGGCCTCGAGCAGCGAGGTATGGACCCATTGACCCTCGTCGGTGCGCTCGCGGTTGAGCAGCGCCAGTACAATTCCGTAGGACAGCAGCAGCCCGGCCGAGGTGTCGTTGATCGCGATGCCGACGCGCGCACCGGGCCCTGGCCCGGATGGCCGGTGATCGACATCAACCCACCCATGCCCTGGGCGATCTGGTCGACGCCGGCCCGCCCCGCATACGGCCCGTCCTGACCAAAGCCCGATATGCTGCCATAGACGATGCGAGGGTTGATCTTGCGCACCGCTTCGTAGTCAATGCCAAGCCGGTGTTTCACGTCGGATTTGTAGTTCTCGACGATGACGTCGGCGCGCTCGGCAAGCTTGAAGAAGATCGCGTGGCCCTCGTCGCTCTTCAGGTTAAGTGTCATCGCCCGCTTGTTGCGGTGGAGGTTCTGGAAATCGGGGCCGTCGCGGCGGCTGCCAGTCGCGTCGACCAATTCGCCTGACGGCTCGATCTTGATGACCTGGGCGCCCCAGTCGGCGAGCTGGCGCACGGCCGTCGGCCCGGCGCGATGCGCAGTCAAGTCGAGGACCAGAAAATCGTTCAAGGGCAGCGGGACCGTCGTCATCGGCCGATTCTCCTTAGCTTCGTGTCTGGGGTGGTGTGCGCCTCATCCGCCGGGGCCCTGGCGGAAGACCGCGTCGGCAGTCTTCTTCTGCGCCGGCGAAAGCGTCGAATACAGGGCTTCGAGAGCAGGCAAAAGCCTTTTTAGGCCACCAAGCTCGACCTCGCTATACTGGATATAAGCGCGCAGATCGTCGACCGCGGTGGCATTCGCCGGCGGCTGGCGCGGGGCACTCGCCGCCGCCCGCGCATTCTCCCGCATCATACTGGCGACCGCAGAGAACTGGGCTTCCTGAGCGGGTGTGATCTGCAGTTTTTGACGCAGGCTCGCGATGTTGGCCTCGACATTCGGGGTCGCTTGCGCACTCGGCCTGGCTTGCGCCAGCACCACCGGGCGCGGCTCTTTCGTTGCAGCGCCGACCGAAGGGCCGGCCGCGGCGGACGGCAGGATCAGCGCGACCAGGCAGACGCTCGAAACGCAGACCACCACGACAAACCGCGACATGGTTCGTAGCCCTATCAATTTAGGCGGGCGAAGGGATGCACGCGGAAGGCGGCCCTGGCAAGATCGGGATTATCGAGCGGCGCCCTTGCGAGACCGGGACTGCCCGCATAAGGATTTCGACGGGAAGTCGTCGCTGGGAAATCGCAAATGGTCGAAATCCGCGCCTTCCGCCCGGCCGATCTGGAGGACCTCTACCGCATCTGCCTAGCGACGGCCGGCGGCGACGACGGCGCTTCCCTCTATCGCGACCCCAGACTGGTCGGGCATGTTTACGCCGCGCCCTACGCCGTTCTCAGTCCGCTCACCGTATTTGTCGCCGAAGACTCCCATGGCGTAGGCGGCTACATCGTTGGTGCGCTCGATACCCGCGACTTCGAGACCCGGCTGGAAGCCGAATGGTGGCCCAGCCTCAGAAAGCTCTACCGCGATCCGTCCGACGAGCCGCGCGCCGGATGGAGCGGCGACCAGCTGATGAGCTACCGCATCCACCATCCGATCAGCACGGCGAGGGCGATCACCGGGCCCTATCCCGCCCATCTGCACATCAACCTCCTGCCGCACCTGCGCGGCCTCGGCGTCGGACGGCGACTGATGGACCGATGGCTGGGCGCGATCCGGGACATGGGTTCGAGCGGCGCACACTTGGCGGTCGGCGCGGCCAACCGCCGCGCTATCCGGTTTTACCGAGCCTGTGGGTTTCGTGAGATGGCACAGCCGTCGCCAGCGCCTTCGGCCGCGGTCTGGTTTGTCATAAACCTGGTACCCGTGCCTGAGGCGTGAGTCGAAACGACCGTTGCGCATAGCTGGCGGCGAGGTGATGCTGGTGCGCGCAAGTTTTGCGGAAAGGAGCGCGCCATGTCCAACGCCGTCGGAGAGAACCATGCCAAGCGCAAGCTCGCCGCAGGCGAGCTGGTGTTGTGCATGGGGGTTTACCAGATGCGCACACCCAACGTCGCGATGATCGCCGCCGCATGCGGCTTCGATGCGATTTATATCGATCTCGAGCATAACCCGACCTCGCTCGAGGCGGCCGCGTCGATCTGCGTGGCGGCACTCGGCATCGGCCTCACCCCGATCGCGCGGGTCGGCTCGCGCGATGCGCATGACGCCACCCGGATCCTCGATTGCGGGGCGCAGGGCGTGATGGTCCCGCATGTCAGCACCGTAGCCGAGGCCAAAGCCGTGGTCGAGAGCTGCCGCTACCCGCCGCAAGGCCATCGCTCTGCCTCCGGCTCCGGTCCGGCGCTCGGCTACGCGGCGCGCTCCCAGGGCGAGACCAATAGCTATCTCAACCAAGAAACCTTGCTGATCGCGATGCTGGAAACGCCGGAAGCGATCGAGAACGCCGACGCGATCGCCGCGGTCGACGGCATCGATATGCTGCATATCGGCTCAAGCGATCTGAGCACCGAGATGGGCATCCCTGGCCAGTACAATCATGTCCGCATGCGCCAGGCCTACGAGACGACCGCCAGGGCTGCGCGTGTGCATGGGAAGTGGATGGGGGTCGGCGGGGTCAGGGAGGACCTCGAATTCCAGACCTGGCTCCTGCAGCTCGGGATGCGCTATCTGACCGGCGGCTCGGATGTCGGCTACATCCTCAGCGCCGGCCGCGCCGATGTGCGGCGGTTGCGCGAGGTCCGCCTTTCATAGCCCGGCCATGTTCCGTCGTCCGGCGGTGCTCTCATGCGTTGCTTGTCCTGTGCTGCTGGCTGCCGGCTCGGTCATGGCCCAGCCGGCGCCGCCCGTGGACGAGCCTCAGTCCGGGCGGGTCTTTTGCGAGCAGACCATCACCTATCGGATCGCGGACCCGTCCAGCGTTCCCGAGTCCTATCGGCGCTTTCTCGGCCCCTGGAGCGACGCGGCCTGGGACGCCAATACTTGCGCGGCATTGGTCGTCACTGAAGTGCAGCCCGACGGCACGGCCTCGATCATCTACGTTTACGGGCCCCTCGGACCGAGCACGCGGGTGCCCAGCGGCGTGCTGCACGGCACCGGGATTATCCGTGACGACGAGCTCAGGTTTCAGAACTCCGACGGCACCCAATTCGCGTTTCGACCGGCGATCGCCGATCTCGTCGGGCAGATGACCAAGCCCAGCGGCCAGACCTACCGGTCTGAGTTCAAGAAGACATTCTGATCCGCCATGATTTCTGACCCGTCAGAGCGGAAAATGACCGGTTTTCGCCGAGTTGACGCGCGTGGTCGGCGTCCCTAAATGTCCCGCATACTATGTGTGGCGAGCATCGGATGAACAAACCACGGCCCGAGAGGATGTCATAGATCGATCGCCGCCGGGGCGGGAGTTCCTGCCGGGATCGGCTTTTTAGACGCGACCGAACATGCCTCAACCTGCCGCACCATCGCCGATTTACGAACTCAACGAGCGCAGCCGCGAAATTTTTCGCGTGATCGTCGACGGCTACGTCGCCACCGGCGAGCCGGTCGGCTCGCGTACCTTGTCGCGCCGCCTCG
>DATNKF010000058.1:0-2473 GCA_035603555.1 Allostellaceae bacterium | reverse complement strand
TGCTCGGCCTACCGCCACTGCGCCACACTCCGACTCTACCATGAAGAGCGGTTCCCGCCGCAAAGGCTAAGTGCCCGCTGTGGGTTCAGAAAGGAGACCATCACCGGAATGCGCGCCGCAACCGGTGAGACGGGCCGAAAGCGTTCCTACCCGGCACACGTTCTGTGTCTTGACAACTAGAAAGCACCTCGAAACCCTCGGGATTGACGGACAGCCTCATCCGCTGGTCGAATCACACCCCGGCGCCCCACGGCACTGGGCACGGCGGGTAGAGGCGACCCTAGTGAGAGAACGCAGATGCAAGCGGATTACGTCATCGTCGGCGCCGGGTCGGCCGGATGCGTCCTGGCCAACCGTCTTACCGAGGACCCGGCGACGCGCGTGATCCTGATCGCGGTCGGCGGGCGCGACTGGAACCCGCTGATCCATATTCCGGTCGGCTACATGAAACTGCTCGACCACAAGCAGCTGACCTGGGGCTTCAAGGCCGAGGCCGATCCCGGCACCAACGGCCGCGCCATTGCCTATCCCCGCGGTCGCGTGCTCGGCGGTTCGTCGTCGATCAATGGGCTCATCTACATCCGCAGCCAGCCGGAGGATTACAACTACTGGGCGCAGCTCGGCAATCGCAGCTGGGGTTGGGACGACGTGCTGCCGTTCTTCAAGCGCGCCGAGCGCTGGACCGGCGAAGCGGCCGAAATTCACGGGACCGAGGGGCATCTCACGACCTCGCCGATGACCGAGCGGCCGCAGGCCTGCCATGCGATCATCCGGGCGGCGCAGGAGCTCGGGCTCGAATACCGGCCCGACGTCAACAACCTGCCCCGCGGCGCCGGCGACTCGATCGGCTGGTGCCAGCAGACCCGGGGCGGGCGCCGCCGCGCCAGCGCCGCCGTGACCTACCTGCGCCCGGCGAAAAGGCGGCCGAACCTGCAGATCGTCACCAACGCATTGGCGCATCGCGTGGTATTCGACGGCAAGCGTGCGGTGGGGGTCGAATTCTCTCGCCAGTCGGGCCTCGAGCGCGTCGACGCGGCATGCGAGGTGATCCTTTCGGCCGGCGCGATCGGCTCCCCGCATCTGCTGCAATTGTCGGGCGTCGGCGCGCCCGAGGTGCTGCAGCAGGGCGGGTATCGCGGTGCAGCATGCGCTGCCCGGGGTCGGCCGGAATTTCCAGGACCATTACATCGCGCGCATGTCCTGCTATGCCCGCGACCTCGAAACCCTGAACGAACGCGCCCGCGGGCTCGGCTTTGCCAACGAGATCCTGCGCTATTTTGTGCAGGGCAAGGGCATGATGACCTTTGGCGCCTCGCTTTGCGCCGCTTCCGTCAAGGTTCTGCCCGAGTCGGCGACGCCGGACGTGCAATGCGTCTTCGCGCCGGCGAGCTACAAGCCGGGCCTCATTCGCAAACTCGACGACCGGCCGGGCATTACCGGCGGACCGTGGCAGATGCGCCCGCTGTCGCGCGGCTATGTCCTGGTTCGCACGCAAGACCCGCACGACCAGCCTGCGATCAACCCGCGCTACCTCGCCGAGGACACCGATCAGCGCGCGATGGTCGGCGCGCTCAAGTTCTTGCGGCGTCTGTTTGCCGCGCCCGCGCTCGCCAAACACGTCATCGCGGAGAACCTGCCGGGACCGAGCGTGCAAAGCGACGACGAACTGCTCGATTACGCGCGCTCGAACGGTTCGACCGTCTACCACGCGAGCTGCTCGTGCATGATGGGCAATCACGGTATGGCGGTAGTCGACGACCAGCTCCGGGTCAGGGGGATCGAGGCGCTGCGGGTCGTCGATGCCTCGGTGATGCCGGCGGTCAGCTCGACGAACACCAACGCGCCGACGATCATGATCGCCGAGAAGGGCGCGGCAATGATCAAGGCCAACGCGCGGGAGAAGCTGGCGGCTTGACCCCCGATACGAGGCGGGTGCCGCGGACACTCTCCGACCCCTTGGTCGAGGAGGTCTGCAAGGATGCTTCCGACGCCGGCGGCACGGTGACCGACGCCGGCGCACGTGGGACCACGATATTGGCCCGGCCGGTCGCGTTGCGCCGGGGCGATCTCCAATCTGGTCGATAACGAGATCAAGTATGGAGGTGGCGCAGAGGTCGGCCTGGCCGTTCAGTAGCAGTCCAGGAAGGCGGTGACCTGGGCGGTCCCATTAGGTTGGCTTCTCGAAAGGCGGGCTAGTGACCGCAATTGTTGAGAGGGGCGAGGTAGCAATCGGCGATTGTTCAGGATCGCGCCATAGACGTCGAACGGAACCATCGGATCGTAGGGCTCCTTAGTTCCAGCGATCCGCCCGCAGCCCGCCAGTGCGGCGACCGCGAGGCTTACAAGTAAACGGCAGACATCCCTCCGCTACCTCCAATCCGCGAAATCGGCGCGGCGGCCCCTGAGTGATGCTGGCTCATCGTTTGGCATTGACCCCATCAGGGATCTGGCGATGCGCGCTTGCCGGCCAGGA
>DATNKF010000057.1:0-2858 GCA_035603555.1 Allostellaceae bacterium | reverse complement strand
AAGTGATCGGCCTGCGGCGCGAAGAAAGAGCGATCACATGCCCACCCGTGCACGAAGACAAAGGCGGGCTTGCCGGCGCCGCGATCCTCAAAGGCCAGCTTGATGCCCTGGTGCACAATCGTCGGCATGCCTCTTTCTCCCCCTTCTCGCGAGCGCTAACTCAGCCTTCCCTTGAGGGCCGATGTCATCGCAAGCGTAGCGAGGCGATCTCGTCGAGATTGCTTCGTCGCTGCGCTCCTCGCAATGACGGTTTGTTCCGCGATCATAGAATTACCCAATTCACGTTGCACCCTTTTGGGGACGGCGGTGATCGTGAAGGGATGGGTGCGCCCCCGGGGCGGGGACGGCGCTGGCCGTCCGAAAATAGGTGCAGGTGCAGGAAGCGGTCGAGCGCCCCGGCCGCGAATGTCCGCAATCGAGATACGGATTTTAGCCATAATCTTAGGTTATTGCTAACCTAGCACTACGCTTGATGAGCATCGCCGTTATGTCTGAATGGGAACTCGATCTTTCAACTTTCGCGCTCGTCGCCGCGCGCATTCGACGAGACGCACGATGGGTCAATCACGTGAACGGTTCGGGCTTCAGCGATCGTCGAGGTAGAGATGGCGGCACGCCGCAATCCCTCCGCTGCGCTCGGGCCGTTCTCCCTGCTGTCTCCCTGCTACGCCGCTTTCTCTCCCTGCTCGCCGGTATCGACAATTGGATCTCAAGATACAATGATATTTTCTCTTTTATCGGCTGGTTTTTCGGCTTCGATTTGAAATTTCTCCCTGAGAGCAGGGAGGATCGCGAGGTTCGGGAGACTAGGCCGGGACCGCCACGGCTTGCGTCACGGCGGCGGGCTGGACCTCGCGCAAATGGCAGGCGACGTGGTGGCCGGGGAGGACTTCGCGGATCTCCGGCTCCTCCTTCGAGCAGCGCTCGAAGGCGTAGGGGCAGCGGGTGTGGAAGCGGCAGCCCGGGGGCGGGTTGATCGGGCTCGGCACGTCGCCCTTCAGGATGATCCGCTTTCTCGCCGCCTCGGGGTCGGGGACCGGGACCGCCGATAAGAGCGCCTCGGTGTAGGGGTGCTGCGGGCGGGTGAAGAGGGCGCGCTTGTCGGCGAGCTCGACGATCTTGCCGAGATACATGACCGCGATGCGGTGGCTGATGTGCTCGACGACTGCGAGGTCGTGGGCGACGAAGAGATAAGAGAGGCCGAACTCGCGCTGCAGATCGCCCAAGAGATTGATCACCTGCGCCTGCACCGAGACGTCGAGGGCGGAGACCGGCTCGTCGCAGATGATCAGGCTCGGGTGCAGTGCCAGGGCGCGGGCGATGCCGATGCGCTGGCGCTGGCCGCCGGAAAATTCGTGCGGGAAGCGGTCGAGCGCCTCGGCGCGCAGACCCACCTTGAGGGCGAGCGCGGTGACCCGCTCCCGCAGCTCGCGGCCGCCGGAGACGCCGTAATTGATCAACGGCTCGCCGATGATGTCGCGGATTCTGAGACGCGGGTTGAGCGAGGAGTAGGGGTCCTGGAAGACGACCTGGAGCTGGCGCCGGTAGGGCCGCATCTCATGGCGGCTGAGGCGATCGATGCGCTCGCCCTTGATGCGGATCTCGCCCGCGGTCGGGTCGAGCAATTTGAGGATCGTCTTGCCCGCGGTCGACTTGCCGCAGCCGCTCTCGCCGACGAGGCCCAGGGTCTCGCCCGAGGCGATGTCGAAGGAGATGCCGTCGACCGCGTGCACCTGCCCGACGGTGCGCTGCAACAGCCCCTTCCTGACCGGGAAATGCTTGACCAGCCCCTTTACCGACAGCAGCGGCTCGGCCGAAGTCACGCCAGGGCTACCCGGTCGGAGTGGAAGCAGGCGGCGAAGTGGCCGGGCTCCTTCTCCGCGAATTCCGGCATCTCGCGGCGGCAGATCTCGGTCGCAAAGGAACAGCGTGCCTCGAACGGGCAGCCCGGGATCGCTTCCTTCAGCGACGGCACCGTCCCGGCAATCTCGGCCAAACGCGGCACCTCTTCGACCCTGAGCGTGGCGCCGAGCCGCGGCACCGAGGCGAGGAGGCCCTTGGTGTAGGGGTGGAGCGGGCGACGGAACAGCGGCCCGACCGGCGCCTCTTCGGCCTTCCTGCCGGCATACATGACGACGACGCGCTGCGCCATCTCGGCGACGACCCCCAAATCATGGGTGATCAGCACGATCGCGGCGTCGATCTTCTGCTTCAGCTCGCGCATCAGATCGAGGATCTGCGCCTGGATCGTCACGTCGAGTGCCGTCGTCGGCTCGTCGGCGATCAAGAGCTTCGGGTTGCAGGCGAGCGCCATCGCGATCATCACCCGCTGCCGCATGCCGCCCGATAGCTGGTGCGGGTATTCGCCGACGCGCCGTCGGGCCTCGGGAATATGCACGAGACGCAGCATGTCGACCGCCTTGGCGAGGGCCGCCCGGCGGTCGAGCCCTTGATGCAGGGTCAGGGTCTCGGCGATCTGATGCCCGATGGTCAGCACCGGGTTCAGCGAGGTCATCGGCTCCTGGAAGATCATCGAGATTTCGTTGCCGCGAACCTCTCGCATCTGCGCCTCGCTGAGGCCGAGAAGGTCGCGCCCGGCAAAGCGGATCATGCCGGAGACGATGCGACCGGGCGGCGAGGGGATCAGCCGCAGGATGGAGAGTGCGGTGACGCTCTTGCCGCAGCCGCTCTCGCCGACGATCGCCAGGGTCTCGCCGGGGATGACATGAAACGAGACCCCGTCGACGGCGCGCACCACGCCGTCGCGGGTGAAGAACCAGGTTCTGAGATCGGCGATGTCGAGGATCGGCTCGACCTTGGCGGCCGGCGCCTTGGGAAGGGTGGGGACGTAAGCCGCG
>DATNKF010000056.1:0-3558 GCA_035603555.1 Allostellaceae bacterium | reverse complement strand
CCGGGCTGCGGCCAGTTTGTCCTGCCCGATTGCCGGCAGTTCGGCGCGCAGGTCGAGCTTGTAGAGCCGTGCCGAGTTGTAGCCGAAGATGGCGCTCTTGACTGCGCCATCCGCCGCCCCGAGCGGCGCAAACCCGTGCTTCTGGGCCATGTCGGCCGGAATTTCGAGCCGGCGGAACGCCTCGATCTGCCATTGCGGCGAGCCGTACCAGACGGAATCAGTTCCCCAGACGACGTGGTCGAACCCCATCCCTTTGATCAGAGTGCCCATCAAGGCCGCCGCGAAGCGCGGATTGGCCACCGCCGAGTTGGCAAACGCCGTGCCGACCTCGCCGTAGACATTGTTGACACCGAACTTCTGCGGGATATCCGCGAGATCGGAGGCCCAGCGGATGTAGCCGGTCTTTTCGAACTCGGCCAGGTCGTCGTCCGGCGATTCGAGAAACTGCCGCAACGCCGCGTGGTAGATTACGAAATTCATCTGCGGCCAGTCTTTCGCGGCCTTTCCCAGATCCTCGACCGTTGCGTAGTGCCACGCATTGGCGGCGGATTTCTCGTAATCCCTGGGCAACAGCCCCTTGTGGATGCAGATCGTGTTGATGCCCGCCTTCACCGCCTTCTCGTAGAACGGGTACATCAGTTTTTCGTCATCGAGGCGCCACGGATATTTGGTCGATTGGGGATTGAGCGGGTCGCCGATCGTGTAGCCCTTCCAGCTGTCGGGCTTGACTTCGGCAATGCAGCGATCGACCTCCTCGATCCAGCCCGGCTGCTTCGGCGTGATCAGCGAATGAGCCAGGAGGCGCCGTGTTCCCGCCAGGCTGTTGACCGTCCTGCGGGCGCGGGCCATCTGGTCGTTGCTCAAAAACCACCAGCTGGCGTCGTCGAACGGCGCGCCGCTCAGCAGGGCAATCTTGGTGTCGCTGTCGAGGTAGACCTCCTTGACGAAATTGTCGAATTTGTACCTCGCCAAACTCATCCCGGCGTCTTTGAGCATGTCGGGGTTCCAGTGCGCTGAGGCGTATTTCGCCAGATCGAGCAATTTCTCACCCCGGAAGTCGTCGCGCACGAAATGCACCTGGTCGTCGAAGATGAACTGGCCGGCAAGGCTGTTGGCGCGCTCCGCCGCCGCTGCCGGATCCGCCGCCTCGGCGCGATTGACGGCAAACAATGGGCCAAATACGTCGTTCATCGCCAGGAAGGCGGCCGCCATGCCGCAGCCGGTGCGCAGGAATTGGCGCCGATCGAGGCCGAGCTTCGGCGCGACCGCATCGGCGATTTCTTTGATGCGGGCTTCGACGCGGCGCTGCTGCGCGGTTTGCGGCAGCGGGTTGAATTCGCCGTTCGAGACGATCTGGGTCGGCACCGGCGATTTGAATGCGGCGCGTTCGGCAGGCTCGGTCCGCGACAACTCGGATTTGCTCAGCAACAGGGCCATCGACATCCTCCCTCAACAATTGGCACGGTGTCGCGTTCGAAGGTGGGCCGGCGAAGGCACACCCATCCCGCGGATATGGTTAGCGGGGATTGTTCCACGGCCGGCGATGCTGTCAAGCGCGTCCCTTGCCGGGGGATTTTCGCTTGCGCCGCGTCGGCAAGGTTTTTACACGACGGGGGGTTCCACTCGATCCCCCGCCCGGTCTCGCGTGATCTCCAAAGGGAGAGAGGATGAACCGAACTCGGGCTTGGCTTGCCTTACTGCTCCTGCTCTCGGCCTGCTCATCGAGCTCAGGTCAATCAGCCACTTTGATTCTCAACAACCCCACCTGGGATCGGGTCAACGTCGAGGCGGTGATCACCAACAGCGCCGATTGCGGCAATCGCGGCAAAGGCTACGTCGCGACCAAAACGTTGGTCATGACCAAGGGTCACCCCGTGAGAGTCGAGGCGCCCAACGGCGAGAGCATATGCTGGCGGAAGGACCGCAACCCGAACAACCCCGTCCCCGGCGATTGGTCGGGCTGGAGCCGGATCCCCCTCGTCCCCGGGCAAACAGCGGAAACCGATCTTTAGGGGCCGGGCACTCCTCGGCTTGGCATCCGAAGCTTCTGTCTCTCTTCGCATCGCTTCGGGGATCCCGCTAAGATCGGTCAGGAAAATGACGTGGGGATTTGTCGATGTCGCAGCACCACACATTGCGGGCCAGCCCGGAGACCTGTCACTGGGGGTTTTTCGATGCCGGGCTGAAGCCGGTCTTGGCGGTCGCCTCGGGCGACACGGTGACCGTCGACTGCGTCTCCGGCGGGGCCGACGTGCTGCCGCAAGGGGATTCATTCGATATTCTCCCGGACCATCTCGCGATCCACCAAGGACTTGAGCAGCGCCTCGGGGCCCATATCCTGACTGGTCCGATCGCGGTCGAGGGGGCCGAGCCGGGCGACGTGCTCGAAATCCAGATCCTGGCGATCGATTGTCGGCAGAACTGGGGCTACACCCGGATCCGGCCGCTTTCTGGCACCTTGCCCGAGGATTTCCCGATCCGCCGGATTTGGCATACCCGGATCGATCGCCAGCGCGGCATTGCGACCGTGCCTTGGGGAGCCGAGATCGAGCTGGCACCGTTTTTCGGGGTCATGGGCGTGGCGCCGCCGCCCGTCTACGGTGCAGTAACTTCGATCGTGCCGCGCGAGTTTGGCGGCAACATGGACCTAAAAGAGCTGGTCGCCGGCACCACCCTCTATCTCCCCGTGTGGGCACCCGGGGCATTGTTCTCGGCTGGTGACGGCCACGGCGTGCAGGGCGATGGCGAGGTTTGCGTGACGGCGCTCGAAACCGCACTCAGCGGCACTTTTCGCCTGGTTCTGCGCAAGGACATGCAGCTGGACCTGCCGCGCGCCGAGACCCCGTCGCACCACGTTACGATGGGCTTCAACGAGGATCTCGACGACGCTGCGAAGACGGCGCTGCGCCAGATGATCACGCTGATCGGCGAGCGCCTCGGTCTCTCGCCCGAAGACGCGTACATGTTCTGCAGCCTGGCCGTCGACATGCGGGTGACGCAATTGGTCGACGGCAACAAGGGCATCCACGCGATGCTGCCCAAGCGCTACGCGGACGCGAGGAATTAGAAAGCAATCATCGGATAGAGCGGAAGTGCTCCTTCCTCCATCTTAGGCTCACCAAGTATGCGGAGGAGCTGAAGATGTTGAATTTCGAGGAGTGCTGGACGGCGGTCGAGAACCGTGACGCCGCCGCCGACGGGAGTTTCTTCTATGGCGTGCGGACGACCGGCGTCTATTGCCGGCCTGGCTGCGCGTCACGTCGACCCTTGCGTGCCAACACCGTGTTCTTCGAGACGACGGCCGCGGCGGAAGCCGCCGGGTTCAGAGCGTGCAAGCGCTGTCGTCCGACGGATGGCTCTGCCGCCTCGCGGCACCTGGCGGCGATCGAGAAGGCGTGCGCGCTGTTGCGGACGAGCGAAACCATGCCGAGCTTGGCCGAGCTCGCCGACGCGGCGGCGATCAGCCGCTTTCACTTTCACCGGGTGTTCAAGCAGATCACCGGCGTCACCCCGCGCGATTACGCACGTAGCCACCGGCTCGGGCGGCTCGGCGACAAG
>DATNKF010000055.1:0-2529 GCA_035603555.1 Allostellaceae bacterium | reverse complement strand
GAATAGCCACTCGAGGCACTCCTTCCGGCCCAACCAATCCTGCGGCATGAACCGCCCGGACCGCTCGGCCAGATGGAGCAAGATGGCGCCCGACTCGAACACCGGCACCGGCCCACCGCCAAACTCCTTTGGGGCGTCGCGATCGATGATCGCCGGCATGCGGTTGTTGGGACTGATCCCCAGGAACTCGGGCTTAAACTGGTCGCCGTGCCCGATATTCACCGGGATCATCCGGTACTCGAGGCCGCACTCCTCGAGCATGATGGCGACCTTCCACCCGTTCGGCGTCGGCCAATAGTAGAAATCGATCATGTGCAGTCTCCGCGAACTCTCGGCTGGTCATGTATGGACGGCCCCTGTTGCGGCAAGAAGTTTTGACATGGCGATCGAGATCCAAGGGCAATGGCCGCAGGCTGAGAACCGGCGCATAATAACGGCCTGACGGGAGAACCATCATGACCCTGACCCAAGATCTCGGGCATTTCGCCGCGGGCGTATCCTTTGAGAAACTGCCACCGGAGGCGGCCCATGTCGCGCGCACCGGCTTCATCGATTGCATCGCCACGATGATCGCGGGTGCCGGTGACCCAGCGCCGCAGCTGCTGCGCAAGGCGCTGCAGCAGCTGGGCGGCGACGCGACCCTGTACTTCAGCGGCGAGAAGTGCGCTGCACCCGAGGCGGCGTGGATCAACGGCACGGCCGGGCACGCGCTCGATTATGACGACGTCGCCTCGCTGCGCGGTCATCCGAGCACCGTGCTGGTTCCGGCGGTCCTCGCCGAGGGCGAGGTGCGGGGCGCTTCGGGGCGCGACATGCTCGCCGCCTATGTCGCCGGATACGAGACCTGGGCCGAGCTCGCTTGGCGCGACCCCGGCCACCATCATCGCAAAGGCTGGCATCCGACCGGCATCTTCGGCCCGATCGGTGCAGCGGCCGCCTGCGCATCGCTGCGCCGTCTCGATGCCGAGAGTGCCGCTCGTGCGTTGGCACTGGCGGCCTCGCAGAGCAGCGGCCTCATGGCCAATTTCGGCACGATGACAAAGCCGTTCCACGCCGGCCGCTCAGCGCATTCGGGGTTGATGTCGGCGCGGCTCGCCGAACTGGGTTTCACCGCCTCGCTTGACGCTCTGGAGCATCCGCAGGGGTTCTTGAGTGCGGTATCGCCCGACGGCGAGGTCGATCGTGAGAGCCCGGCGCACGGCCTCGGTAGCGAGTGGAGAATCCTCAAGTACCGTCTCGGCATCAAGAAATATCCGGCCTGCTACTGCACCCACCGCGCGCTCGACGCGATGCTCGAGCTGCTCGCCCGCCAGCCGCTGCAGCCGGCCGAGATCGCGCGGATTACGGTCTCGTTGAGCGATACCCACGCGCTGATCCTGCGCAACCACCAGCCGCAGACCGGGCTCGCCGCCAAATTCAGCATCGAATTCGCGATGGCGGCGGCGGTGATTGCGCGGCGCGCGGGCCTTGCCGAATACACCGACGGTTTTGTCCGCCGCCCCGAGGTTCAGGACCTGATGCAGCGGGTCGGGATCGAGACCAACCGGAACTATGATCCCGAAGTCTCCGGGGCCTCGGTCTTCGACCAGGTGCGCGTCGAGCTGGTCGACGGGCATATCATCGAAAGCGAGAAGGTGGCGCGGGCCAAGGGCCATGCCGATCGGCCGCTGAGCGAAGACGAGCTCTTCGAGAAGTTCCGCACCTGCCTCGACGCCGGCGGAGCACGGATTGCGCCCGATGTGCTGTTCGACCGTCTGCGGCATCTGGAAGACCTGTCGGCGCGCGAACTCACCGCCGTCTAGAAACGTGGGCTGCCAGCCGGTCGCAACGCTACCCTCACCCACCCAACCCTCTGGGCTGGGTTTCCCCTCTCCCGCGGAGAGGGTGTCGAGCGCAGCGAGGCGGGTGAGGGGCCGCTTTTGGCTCGTCGCGATCGGTTTTGTCGTTGGTGTGACGGGCTCAGCCTTCGCGCAGGTGACCGATCACCAGACGACTGTGCTCCATCTCAGCCAGACGGCGGAGCGCAGCGTATTGCGCGACATCCTGCGCATCGAGCTCCGCGTCGAGGAGACAGGCGCCGACCCGCTGGCGATTCAATCAGTCATCAATCGCCGCATGGCGGCGGCACTCGACCGCGCGCATCAAGTGCAAGGCGTGCGGGTCGAAACCGGGGCATACGGTGTCGGCGAGGAGCGGCCGCAGAGCGGCCCGTCGCGCTGGCGCGGTACCCAGTCGCTGATTATGACGAGCAAGGCCGCGGACGCAGCCTTGAAGCTCGCCGGCGTGCTGCAATCCGATGGCCTGCTGATGTCCTCGATCGCCTACGAGGTCTCACCCGAGACGCTCCGCGGTGCCGAGGAGGACCTGACGGCCGAGGGGCTTGCGGCGCTCGACCGACGGGCCGGGTCAATCGCCGGCCTGATGCACTTGGTCCTGCTGCGGTATCGCGATCTGCGCGTCGGCAACGCCGAGACCGGTGGACGCCCGGGGCCGCGTTTTGCCGCCATGGCGACAATGGCCGCGCCGGTG
>DATNKF010000054.1:0-2189 GCA_035603555.1 Allostellaceae bacterium | reverse complement strand
CTAGCGCTTTCCAATCTGGTCCTCGCGGCGGGGCTCGTCCTGCTCGGTGTCGCACAGGGGTTTGTCACTCTGGCTCTCGCCTGGGCTGTGCTCGGTGTCGGTATGGCGACGGGCCTTTATGATCCGGCTTTCGCCACGCTCACCGGGCTTTATGGCCGCGCCGCACGCGGACCCATCACCGGCATCACCTTGATCGCAGGTTTTGCCAGCACGGTCGGATGGCCGCTATCGGCCTTTCTCGATGCGCAATTTGGCTGGCGCGCGGCGTGCCTGATTTGGGCGGCGCTGCACATTGTGATCGGGCTGCCCTTGAACCGGTTGCTGATCCCGCGAGCGCCGCCCCCGGCCCGGGCTAACGAGGAGGCGGGGGAGAGTTCGCCGGCGCCGCGTGGTGCCATGGCGATCCTTGCTTTCGTGTTTGCGGCGACCTGGTTTGTCACCGGCGCCATGGCTGCGCATCTGCCGCGCCTCCTCGAAATCGCCGGGGCCAGCACCACGGCGGCGATTGCGGCCGCCGCTCTGGTCGGACCGGCGCAGGTTGCGGCGCGGCTCGTGGAATTCGGGGCGCTACGGATGGTGCATCCGCTGGTTTCCGGACGTGTGGCCGCTCTGCTGCATCCGATCGGGGCCGTAATCCTTGGGCTGCTCGGGCCGGGCGCCATCACTGCCTTCGCGGTTTTGCATGGCGCGGGCAATGGCCTCCTGACGATCGCCAAGGGAACGGTGCCATTGGCGATCTTCGGGCCGGTCGGCTACGGGCTGCGCAGCGGCATTCTTGGCGCTCCCGCGCGTGCGACCCAGGCGGCATCGCCGCTGCTCTTCGGTCTGTTGATGGATGAAATGGGCATCGGAGTGCTGGCGATCTCGGCCGGCCTCAGCCTGAGCGCTCTTTTCGCTCTGCTGCTCTTGAAGGCACGGCCGGCGGCCGCGCCTGTGCCGGCCTAGCTCGTCTCCAGGCGGAGCCTTTAGGTTCGCCGTTGCCAGACATCTCGGGACAGGAAAATCGTGGCGGCAGCACCGGCCAAACAAGCAAGTCCACAGGTGCCAAAGCTCAGTGTCCAGGCGGCGATCTGTGAGGTGCCGCCGAATTGATCGAGCGTGACTCCGAACAGGAGTGTGCCGAGGAACCCGCCGCCAAAGCCGACGCAGGAATAAAGACCGATCGTCGCCCCTCTGTGCCGCGGGGCGGCGACAGCGAGGACACCCGAAGTGAGGTTGGCGAAGTTTCCCTGCACGGCGAAGCCAATGACGATCGCCAGCCATATGACCGCGATGTAAGGCAGCATTGCGGTGAAGCCGAACAGGCCGCTCGCGACCGCCGACAGCAAGAAGACAAGGGTAGCGACGTTGCGCAGGCCGTAGCGGATCGACAGCTCGTTGCCGAGAAGACCGGCGGGGACGCCGAGGAAACTGATCAGCGCACCGACTGCCAGCATGATCCAGGCTTGCGCGGGAGCACCGGCCTGATCCGCGGCACAGAACGCGAGAAAGACGACGATCCACTGCCGCAGTCCGACCGAACCCCAGATAGCCGCGGCATACCCAAAGATCAGGACGAGGGCATCGCGATTGCCGAGAACCGGTCTGATGTCGAGGACCGGGCGCGGCTGTTGGGCGACTCCTGGATCCGCCCGCGGCAGTGCAGCCCACGCAATGAGGACACCGGCGGTACTGACGATTCCGGCGAGAATAAAAGCGCTTCGCCAACCCCACAGCGTTCCGATCCTGCCAAGGAGAAACGACAGTGACGCGCCGATCGTGAAGGAGCTCGTATACCACGCCGCAATGCGCGCCCGGGTGGTCCCATCGACACCCGCGGTGAGCGCCTGCAAGCCCGGCATGTACATGCCAGCGAGCGCGATGCCGGCCGCGGCCCGGAATGCAAGCGCCGGCAGCAGACTGTCGCACAGCGCAATGCCGAAACAGGACAGCGCGCTGAGCGCGCTCGATGCGAGGTAGATGTGTCGGGCGGGCTGGCGATCGGTCAGGCTCATCAGAGGCACGACGGCCAGCATATAGCCCGCGGACATGATCCCGGCGAGCCAGCCGGCCTGCGTGTTGGTCAGAGACCAGGTCTCGATGAATTGCGGGAGGAGCGCCGGTACGGTTGAGAATCCCGCCAGGCCCAGGATTTCAGCGGCGCATATCGCGATAACGATTGCTGCCGAAGGTACAGCTGGGGCGGAGCT
>DATNKF010000053.1:0-4035 GCA_035603555.1 Allostellaceae bacterium | reverse complement strand
GCCGGAGCTCGGGATGAGGTTCAATGCGGCTCTCCGAATATTTTCTGCCATTGTTGCGCGAGAATCCCAGCGAGGCGCAGATCGTCTCGCACCGGTTGATGCTGCGCGCCGGGATGATCCGGCAATCGAGTGCGGGCATCTATTCCTGGCTGCCGCTCGGCCTGCGGGTGCTCAAGAAAATCGAAAGGATCGTCCGCGAAGAGCAGGACGGCGCCGGTGCTCAGGAGATCCTGATGCCGACAATCCAGCCGGCCGAGCTGTGGCGCGAGAGCGGCCGCTACGACGATTACGGCAAGGAGATGCTGCGCATCCGTGACCGGCACGACCGCGAGATGCTGTACGGGCCGACCAACGAAGAGCAGGTGACCGAGATCGTTCGCGCCTCGATCAAGAGTTATCGGGACCTGCCAAAGCTGCTCTACCACATCCAATGGAAGTTTCGCGACGAGGTCCGGCCGCGCTTCGGGGTGATGCGCGGACGCGAGTTTCTGATGAAGGACGCCTACAGTTTCGATCTGGATTTCGCCGGAGCGCGGCATTCCTACAACAAGATGTTTGTCGCTTACCTGCGGACCTTCGCCCGCATGGGGCTGCAGGCGATTCCGATGCGGGCCGACACCGGACCGATTGGCGGCGATCTCAGCCACGAATTCATCATTCTCGCCGACACCGGCGAGAGTGGGGTCCATGTCCATACCGATTTCATCGATATCGACTGGCAGAAGTTCGACGACGTCGGCTGGGAAGCCTCGGCCCTGCAACAGGTTGTGGATCACTACACCAGCATCTACGCGGCGACGGACGAAGTCCATGACCCGCAGGCCGCCGCGCAGTACGGCGACAAAATCGTCAGCAAGCGGGGCATCGAGGTCGGCCAAATATTCTATTTCGGTGACAAATATTCGCGGCCGATGGACGCTCTTGTAGCGGGTCCCGACGGCGACGCCGTCGCCCTCGAAATGGGCTCCTACGGCATCGGCGTATCGCGCCTCGTCGGCGCGCTGATCGAAGCCAACCACGACGATGCCGGCATTATCTGGCCGGAGAGCGTCGCCCCGTTTCGTGTCGGCTTGATCAACCTTCGTGTGGGGGACGCTCGGTGCCGCGCCGCCGCCGAGGACCTCTACGCCAAGCTGTTGGGGGCCGGGCTCGAGGTGTTGTACGACGACCGCGACGAGTCTCCCGGCGCGAAGTTTGCGACGATGGACCTGATCGGGCTGCCCAATCAGCTCGTCATCGGGCCGCGCGGGCTCGCCGCCGGAACGGTCGAGTTCAAAGACCGGCGCTCGGGCGAGCGGCAGGATGTGTCGATCGATACGGCGCTGGACCTGCTGATTGCCGATGTTTAGTCGTCATTCCCGCGAAAGCGGGAACCCAGGGGGGCCGGCGCTCACCGGTAGCCCTGGGCCCCCGCTTTCGCGGGGGTGACGGGGGAAGAGGTGAGCTTCAACGCATTCGAGCGAATGGTGGCGTTCCGCTATTTGCGGGCGCGCCGGCAGGAAGGGTTCGTCTCGGTCATCGCGGTCTTCTCGCTGCTCGGCATCGCCCTCGGGGTCGCCACCTTGATCATCGTCATGTCGGTGATGAACGGGTTTCGTGCCGACCTCCTCGGCCGCATTCTCGGCCTAAATGGCCATCTCGGCGTCTATGCCCCGAGCGGCCCGCTCGCCGACTTCGATGCGGAGGCGCAAAAGGTCGCCGACGTCCCCGGCATCATCGGCGTCACCCCGCTGATCGAAGGGCAGGTGATGGCGACCTCCGAGACCGGCGCAGCCGGCGCCCTGGTGCGCGGCATTCGGCCGGATGATTTGCGCCGACGTCCCTTGCTCGCCGGTCATATCGTCCAGGGATCGCTCGCGGAATTCGGGGATGACGGGATCGCCGTCGGCGATCGCTTGGCGCGCCGGCTCGGAGTGGCCGTCGGCAGCACGATCACGGTGATCTCGCCGCAAGGAACCGCCACTGCCTTCGGCACGATGCCGCGGATCAAGACCTACCACGTCGTGGCGCTCTTCAACGTCGGCATGTACGAGTACGACAACAGCTTCATCTTCGTCCCGCTCGAGGCGGCCCAGCTGTTCTTTCGGCTTCCCGACGCGGTCACCAGCCTCGAAGTCTTTGTCGTCGATCCCGACCGCGTGCGCGAGGAGCGGCGCCTGATCGGTGCCGCCCTCGGCGGCCAAGTCCGGATCGTCGATTGGCAGCAGGCGAATTCGAGCCTGTTCAACGCCGTCGAGATCGAGCGCAACGTCATGTTCCTGATCCTGACCCTGATCATCGTGGTCGCCGCCTTCAACATCATCTCGAGCATGATCATGATGGTGAAGGACAAGGGCCGGGATATTGCGATCCTGCGCACCATGGGCGCCTCGCGCGCGGCAATCCTGCGGATCTTCATACTGAGCGGCGCCAGCATCGGCATCCTCGGCACGATCGCGGGACTGCTTCTCGGCGTTGTCTTTACTCTGAACATCGAGGCGATTCGGCAAGGGCTGCAGAAGGTCATCGGCACCGACCTCTTCGCCGCTGAAATCTATTTCTTCACCCGCATCCCGGCCCGGATCGAGCCGAGTGAGGTCGCGGCCGTCGTCATCATGGCGCTGGCCCTTTCGTTCCTCGCCACACTCTACCCGTCCTGGCGTGCGGCACGGCTCGATCCTGTCGAGGCGCTGCGCTACGAATGAGCTCGCCGATACCCCTGGCGCCAGCGCTCGAGCTGCGCGGTGTCCGGCGCATCTTCAAGCAAGCCGGAATTGAGCTTGTCGTGTTGAACGGGGTCGATTTGGTCCTGCGGCCCGGCGAGGTCGTGGCGCTGGTGGGGCCCTCGGGTGCCGGCAAGTCGACAATGCTGCACATCGCCGGCCTCCTGGAGCGTCCCGACGGCGGCGCGGTGGTGATCGGCGGTGAGGATTGCGGCAGCCTCAACGACGAACGGCGCACCATGCTGCGGCGCTCCGAGATCGGCTTTGTCTACCAATTCCATCATCTGCTCCCGGAATTCTCGGCGCTCGAAAACGTCATGCTGCCGCAGATGATCGCCGCAGTGCCGCGCCGGCAGGCCCGGGAAAAGGCGGCCGCACTGCTCGAACGCGTCGGTTTGATGCCGCGTGCGGGGCATCGGCCGGCGCGGCTCTCCGGCGGCGAGCAGCAGCGCGTCGCGATCGCCCGAGCGCTCGCCAACGACCCCCGGATCCTGCTCGGTGACGAGCCGACCGGCAACCTCGATCACGCGACCGGCGAGAGCGTACTGAACACACTCCTCGATCTCGTCCGTCACACCGGCCTCGTCGCGTTAATCGCCACCCACAATCTCGATCTCGCCCGCCGTCTCGACCGCATTGTCGCGCTCGAAGACGGACGGCTGAAGACCCTGGCTTGAGCCGGCGATTCGACGGAGAGTGAAATCAGAGCCGAGCCTGATCGAGCCAGAGTGGCCTGGGTAATCGGGAGCTGTCGCAAGTAAGGCTGAAATCTCTCGCAGCTCGTGCGATGTTGCGGGCATGCCGCTCGCCGATTTCGTTCATCTCCGGGTCCACACCGCTTATTCGCTGTCGGCCGGGGCGATCCGGATCAAGGAGCTGGTCGATCTCTGCAAGGCCGAGCGCATGCCGGCGGTGGCGGTCACCGATACCGGCAATCTGTTTGGCGCGCTCGAAGTCGCAACGAGCTGCACCACCGCGGGTATTCAGCCGATCATCGGCTGCGAGATAGCTCTTGCGCGCAACGGCACCCACGACGGCAGTCGGCCCGGCCGGAGCGGCCTTGATTCGGACCGGATCGTGCTGTTGGCGCAGAGCGAGACGGGCTACCGCAACCTGCTCGATCTCGTCAGCCGATCCTATCTGGCGGGCGAGGTACTGACCGAGCCGGCGATCACCGCTTCGGATCTTGCTGCGGCGAGCGATGGGCTCCTCTGCCTGGCCGGAGGGCCGCGCGGTCCGGTCGGGCGGCTTCTCGCGGAAGGCCAGGCCGACGCCGCCGAAACCGCCCTGATCCACCTCGCCGGCGTGTTTCCCAATCGGCTGTATATCGAAC
>DATNKF010000052.1:0-8994 GCA_035603555.1 Allostellaceae bacterium | reverse complement strand
ATCGAAGCCGATATCCTGGCGCTTGATCCGTACAAAGTCACAGCCAACGGTTCGCCGCCGAGTTGGTGCTACGTTCACAGCTACATGGGTTATGACCAGGAAGACTTCCAAGACATGAACCAGGTGACGCGGCGGGGAAGCAATTGGCACAATCTGCAGATCAATGGGCAAGAGCGGTCCATCGAATTCTCGGACGGCCCGCACAATTGCGTGGCCGTTCTGAAGCCCGGACCGGTTTGGCTCGGCGGCTACAGCTACATGATGCACGCCAGCATCTGCCGCATGGACAATGCGAGTGTGCAGGCCGAGGACATCGCCTATGTGCTCGGCTCGCTGCAAACTCGGACTTACGACCCGGTCGGCAATTTGAGAAAACCCGACGATCCGGTATATGGCCCGGCGGGCCGGCGGTAGGCGGTGGAGCAGCAGCGTGCAGGGTCGCAGCCTCATCGATCGGCTTTGCCTCCTCCACCGGTCGCGCCGGGTTGCGACGCGAGCACTGCAGGTTACGGTCCTCGTATGGTGGGCACTGTTTTGTTGGCCGACGCCGGGGGGCGCCGAACCACCATCGACGATCGGTGTCGAGCTCAACCGTCTCGAGGATCAGGGCGGCAATTGCCGCGCCTATCTCGTCATCACGAACCCGGGGTCTGACGAATTCTCGGGCTTCACGCTCGACCTCGTCGTCTTCGACCGCGGCGGGACGATCATGCGCCGGCTGGCGGTGAACGTGTCACCCCTGCGGCCAGCGAAGACCAGCGTCAAGGTGTTCGACATCGCGGAGACCGCGTGCAGCGCGATCGGCAGCATTCTCGTCAACGACGTCATCCATTGCCGCGACAACACCGGCGACGTCGCAGGCTGCGTCGATCGGCTGACGACCTCCACGAAGCTTGCGGTTTCGTTGTTGAAATAGGTCCAGTGGGCGGAATGAGGTTGCCGCTCATTCTCTCGACTGCCGGCCATGCCATCCTATTCGCCCTGTTGGTCTTATTGGCCGCCGAACCCCCTCCGCCGCAGCCCGCGGTCAAGGGCGGCATCGAAGTCGTCCTGGGCCAGTCTTCGTCACAACCACAGGCCGTCCTCGCCCCCGAAGCCGTGAGCCAACCGGCTGATCCTTCGACCGTCGCGGCATTGCCGCCGCAGGAGTTCGCAGAACCCGAGCCCGTGGTCGCGGCACCCGCGCCATCTCCTGAAGCGGTAACGGAGATCCTGCCGCCCGATCAAACCGCGCTGACGCCACTGCCGCGCAAGGCCGTTGTCAGGCAGCCGGCGAAACCAGTCGTTCGCCGGCCGCAGCCGCGAGCAGTTGCCACTGCGCCGATCCCGGCACCGAACCGGCTCGCCGAAGCGGCGCAGACCGCGACCGCGGCGTCGCAATATCCGGCGGGGCAATCGGCAGCGGCCGCCGCGATGCCCGCAACCGTCCCGGGACCCGACCCCGCCGCGAATTACGGCGCAATGATCAGCGCGTGGTTCGAGAGCCACAAACACTATCCCGAATCCGCCCGTCAGCGCGGCGAGGAGGGGGGAGTCAAGCTGCGCTTTCGGGTCGACCGCTTTGGCCGCGTGCTCGATTACAGGTTGCTCGAAAGCACCGGCTACGCCGATCTCGACGCCGGCATCGACCAGATGATGCGCGGGGCGCAGCTGCCGCCCTTTCCGGCGGGGATGACGCAACCCCAGATCGAGGTCTCGGTGAAACTCCGGTTCAACCTGACGCGATGATACCGATGTGGTACCAGAGCCGGATTTCGGAGCGCTGCTATGATCGACGATCGCGACTATGTCGGGTACGGCGCCGAGCCGCCCGACCCGCAATGGCCCGGCGGGGCGCGGATCGCCGTCAACATCAACCTCAATTTCGAGGGTGGTGGCGAGCGCTCGGTGATGGACGGCGACGGGGTCAGCGAAGGCGTGCTGAACGACATCGGATTTCCGTCGTTAGCGGATGTACGCAGCCCAATGGTCGAGTCGGTCTTCGAATACGGCTCGCGCGTCGGCGGCTGGCGCTTGTTGCGCCTGTTCCGACGATTCGGCACCAAAGTCTGTCTATTGGCGGTGGCCAAGGCGGCCGAGCGCAACCCCGAGATCACCCGAGCGTTTGTCGAGGACGGCCACGAGATCGTCAGCCACGGCTATCGCTGGCTCGATTATCAGACGATCCCGGAAGAGGTCGAGCGCGAGCATGTCCGGCTCGGCATCGAGACCATCGAGCGGGTCGCCGGGGTGCGGCCGGTCGGCTGGATGACGGGCCGGCCGAGCGCCAACACGCGGCGTCTTCACCTCGAACTCGGGGGCTTTCTCTATGATCGCGACTCGCTCAACGACGAACTGCCCTATTGGGCTTCAGTCGGCGGCATGCGCCACCTGATCATTCCGTATTCTTTTGAGACCAATGACAATCGTTTCGATCAAAACCTCGGTTTCTCGACGGGCGAGGAGTTCGCGCGCTACATGATCGACTGCTTCGAGGTGATGTATGAGGAAGGTGCGGACCACCCCAAGCTGATGTCGCTGGCATTGCATGACCGGTTGACCGGGCGCCCCGGCCGGATTACCGGGCTCGTCAAGTTCCTCGATCACCTCACCGCCCGCGACCGGGTGTGGATCTGCACCGGACGCGAGATCGCCGAGCATTGGCGCCGCGTCCATCCGGCCTGAGGTACCCCACGCATGTCCCGATGTCGTCATCCCCGCGAAAGCGGGGATCTAGGGGACATTGGCGCTTTGTCCGAGGCCCCTGGACCCCCGCTTTCGCGGGGGTGACGAAGTAAGTGAGAGGATCTTTTTTCGGCATGTTTGCGGACCGAGGCATCGCCGCGGAAGTGCGTGCGACCCTTGCGGTTGCCGGCCCGCTTGCCGCCGCCAATTTGGCGCAGATGGCGATGGGATTCACCAATACGGTGATGGTCGGCAGTCTCGGGAGTGCGGCTCTCGCTGCCGCCGGGCTCGGGGCAAGTCTGTATTTCACAATCGCCATGGTGTGCTCGGGCGTGCTCACCGCGGTGGCGCCACTTGCTGCCCATGCGATCGGCGCCAATGACAACCGAAGGGCCGGACAGGTTGCCGGCAAGGGTCTGGTTCTTGCGGCGTTGCTGGCGGTGCCGGTGATTGCGACGCTACTCGCGCTCCCCCGGCTGCTCGCGGCTCTCGGTTACGATGCTGTCCTCGCCGCGGAGATCGGTCGCTTTCTGGGGGCGATCGCATGGGCGGTGCCGGGCTTCCTCGGCTTCGCCGTGTTGCGGAGTTTCCTGGTCGCGGCCTCACACAGCCGGACCGTGATGATCGCATTGATCCTATGCATTCCGCTGAACGCTGGGCTGAATTGGATCCTGATCTTCGGCCGCTTCGGAGCGCCGGCGCTCGGGATTGCCGGCTCGGGCTGCGCGACAGCGATCATCCAATGGCTGATGTTCGCCGGTCTTGCGCTCTACGCGGAGGTGATGCCGAGCCTCGCCGAATATCGAATGAGGCCGTTTTCGCGCCGTTGGAACGAGATCGGGCGTATCCTGCGCCTCGGTCTGCCGATCGGCGGGATCCTCGGCCTGGAGATCGGCGTGTTCGCCACGACCGGAATCCTGATGGGCTTGCTCGGGGCCGATGCGCTAGGCGCCCACCAGCTGGTCATGAACTGCATCAGCGTCATTTTCATGGTGCCGCTCGGCATCGCTCAGGCGGCTACGGTCCGCGTCGCGGTCGCCATCGGTTCCGGGGCGCCGGAAGCGGCGCGGCGAGCCGGTTTTGTCGCGATCACGCTCGGCGTCGCTTATATGGCGGTCATGGCGGTCGTGCTGGTCGCCGCCCCACGTACCATCGCAAGGATCTATGTCGATATCGACGCCCCGGCCAATCGCGGTCTCGGCGAGATTGCACTTCAGCTGTTGGCGATTGCCGCGCTTTTCCAGATCTTCGACGGGATCCAAGCAATCGCCGTGGGCGCGTTGCGCGGCTATCGCGACACGGCAATACCGCTGCTGCTCGCGGTCATCGGCTATTGGGGCATCGGCTTTGCCGGCGGCTGGCTGCTCGCCTTTCCGGCCGGCTACGGCCCGATCGGTCTCTGGTCGGGCTTGGCGGTGGGCTTGGCAGCGGTCGCGATAATGCTGACCGTCCGGCTACATTTCTGCGCCGGCAGCACCACACCGCGCAAGAGGCTGGGAGTAGTTGCAGTGGGTGAGTAACTGGTAGCGGCGGCGAAATTGCCGCCGCCGCTCACGAAATTGTCCGATTCATATTATAGACTTCCGGGTGATGCCAGATTGCGGCTGCCCGCGGGGGGACCGGGTATTTCTACCCTCAGGCGAGATTCTGCTGCAGATTCGCAGTATTTTTACGACAGTCGATGACTGATACAACTGTTTGGTTCGGCGTCGTTCACGGTGGACCCGGCCGCGCGAGGGTGAGCTGCCGCCGATTGACAAAAGCCGCCCACGTCGCGACAACCGCGCAATTGGCTGATATTCGAGGGAGATCGAACGGATGGGCATGCTCGAGGGACGGGTGGCACTTTGCGCTGGAGCGGGCCGCGGGGTAGGGGCTGAGATCGCCAAATTGATGGCCGCGCACGGCGCCAAGGTCGTGGTCAACGACCCCGGCACCAGTGGCGGCGGCGAGGGCTCGGACCAGACGCCGGCCCAGGAGATCGTCGATCAAATCAAGGCGGCCGGCGGCGATGCGGCGCCCAATTACGGCTCGGTCGCCAAATTCGACGACTGCCTGGCGATGGTCCAGCAGGCGCGCGAGACCTTCGGCGGTCTGCACATCGTGTTCAACGCGGCCGGCATCCTGCGCGACCGGATGTTTCACAATATGTTCCCGGAGGACTGGCAGGCGGTCATCGACGTGCACCTGACCGGCCACTTCAACATCAATCGGGCGGCGGTCAATCTGTTTCGCGAGCAGAATTACGGGCGAATGATCATGGTGTCGTCGACCTCCGGCCTGCTCGGCAATGTCGGACAGTGCAATTACGGCGCGGCCAAATTCGGTATCGTCGCCTTGGCGCGCATCGTCGCGATGGAAAACGCCTCGAAGGGGATCACCGTCAACGTCATTTGCCCCTCGGCGGATACTCGGATGACCCGCTCGGTCCCGACGCCGAAGGACCCGCAAGCGGCGGCGCTGCGCGAGGAGCGGCTGCGCCGCAGCCGCGCCGATGCGATCGCTCCGCTCTGCGTCTTCCTCGCCTCCGAGCAGGCGAGCCACGTCAACGGCCAGGTGTTCCACCAGCGCGCCGGGGAGCTGTCGCTCTATGGGCATATGCGGCCGGTGCGCATGGTGCACCGTCAGGGCGGGTGGACACCGGAGACGCTCGCCGAGGTCGCGATCCCGGCGCTCGCCCCGCAATTTACCCCGCTCGGCGACGGCCGCGCCGTCCATCCGGGCTTGCCGATGGAGTGATGCCGTCGAGCGCCGTCGTTCCGAGGTCTGCTGTGAGAAGCCCGTTATTGCTGGGGCCCGGGGCTCGGCGATAGGCCCGGAACTCCCCCGCGGCCGGGAGGTCTGCTTCCCGACGGGGCGTTCGGCGGACCGCCGGGGAGGGGCACCGGTTCGGCGCCGAGCAGAGGCACGTCGATCGGACGGCGGGTTTCGCCCGGACTGGATTCGGCTGAGCGGACGAGCGCTTCGAGTTGCTGGTCGGTCAGCTTGACACCATAGAATTTGTCGTAGAACTCGCGCACGCTGGTTCGCAGGTCCTCCTGGTAGACATCTGGGTAAAACAGTGCCGTCAGCCAGGGCAGCCCGATGATCCGATTGACCCCGGCCGGGTCGTCGATCCACCCGAAGGGTTCGGCGGGGGCGAGATAGATCCGCTTCTTTGTGACGGCGCCCAGCCCGCGCCACGCTCGATCGCGCTGCAGCGCCGTATAAAAGCTGCGTTGCTGAGCGATAATGAATGCAGGGTCCCAGGCAAAGATCTGGTCGCGCGTGACCCTGGTGAGCTCGCCGCTGCCAAGACGGGCGGCGACGTTGATCACCCCCGCCTGGTCGATGTCCGCCATCACCAGCGAGCGGGCGAGGCCGGTTTCGAGCCCGTCGGTCCCCCGCCCGTAATAGACGAGCGGCCGCGAGGTCGCCTCGGTGATCAGCAGCCGGCCGCGCAGGCTGTCGATCGCCGTTCGCACGTAGTGGGCGAGGTCCTGCCCGCGCTCGCCGGCGCCGAGCATTCGCCCGACAATTTCTAGCGCGTCAGGGGTGCTCTGAATGCTGCCGTCGAGGATGATGTAGGGGATCTTGGTCTGTTGCTGGATCGTATCGGCGCGTGCGGCCGCCTCCGGCGACACGATTCCCGTATCGATGATCAGATCGGGACGCAGCCGGGCGACCGCATCGGCCGTCGCGGTCGGGTTCGGCCCGGTCAATTGGCCGACGACCGGCAGGCGCGCGAGCTTGGCCGGCAGAAAAGCACGCTGCTGGCGCGATAATGGTCGGCTCCACCCGACGAGCTTCTCCGGCGCCAATACGAAGACGAGCACCGCGGCCGACTGGTCGGCCGCCATCACCCGCCCGATCCGGTCGGGCACCGCGACATACCGCTCGGCGGAATCGACGAAGTCAGCAGCACGGCCGTACGCGGCGAGCAATACCAGGAAGACCAACGCAATCAGTCCGGCGGGCAAGCGAAGCGACATCAGCGCCCCTCGTCGAGGTGGTCGCGGCGACTATAGCGGCCGCGACCCTGCTGGCAAGCAGCCGCCGTCGGGGCAGGCAGCACAGCCTTGGATGCGCTTGCTCGAGGTGTAGACTGGCGGCAAGGAGGCAACCGATGCGAATCGAGACCATCGACGAGGGTGTTCAGCGGCAGCGACAGGCACCGGCTCGACCGCTGATCGGGGCGCAGGCTCCTATGGCGTTGCAAATCGACGCGTATCGGTGGCGGCTGTCGGGCAGCGCCCTTGCTCATCTCTTCAAGGCCACGACGCAGCAGCATCACCGCGCACTCGCCTCGACCATCGCGCGGCTCGTGCCCCCTGCGGCCGTCGTCTTCGATGTCGGCGCGCATGCCGGGCAGTTCACCAAGCTGTTCGCCCGCGCCGCGGCGCAGGGCCGGGTCTATGCCGTCGAGCCGGGGAGCTATGCGCGCGCGATCCTGCGCACCGTCGTATGGCTGCACCGGCTTGGTAATGTCGCGGTGCTGCCGATGGCGCTGGGCGCGGTTTCCGGACTGGACACGCTGACCTTGCCGGTCAAGGGCCGCGGCAGCCTCGGCTTCGGATTGGCGCATCTGGGAGCGCCGGGGGACCGCTGGCACAAGGTTGCGCAAGAGCTTGTGGCGCTGACCACCCTCGACGCCGTCGTCGCCGTACTCCGGCTCGATCGCGTCGACTTCATCAAGGCGGATATCGAGGGCTGGGAGCTTCGCCTGCTGCACGGCAGCGCGGATACCTTGCGGCGGTTTCGGCCGTGCTTGATGCTCGAGCTCACCGGCGACCATCTGGCGCGCGCCGGTGATCGGCTCGATGATGCCTTTGCCTTTCTCGAAGAGCTCGACTATGCGGCGTTCGAGCTCGTACCCGGCGGAGGCCTGCTCCCCGTTGCCACCCACCATGATGGCGATTTCTGGTTCATCCCACGCGAGGATCCCCGAGCATGACGCGACCGTTTGAAGGCATTCGCATCATCGACATCACCCATGTGTTGGCCGGCCCCTTTGCGGCCTATCAGCTCGCCGTCCTCGGCGCCGACGTGATCAAGGTCGAGCACCCCGACGAGCCCGATCAGAGCCGCGAGGGCGGCACCGACCGCGCGCTCAACCGGCGCAACATGGGGACCTCGTTCCTGACCCAGGGGTCGAACAAGAAGTCGATCACCCTCGACCTCAAGACCGAGGCGGGCTGCGAAATCCTGAAGAAGCTGGTGGCCCGCGCCGACGTGCTGGTGGAGAACTACCGGCCGGGCGCGTTCGAGGCGCTGGGGCTCGGTTACGAGGCGCTGTTGAAGATCAACCCGCGCCTCATTTACTGCTCGATCTCGGCGTTCGGCCAGGACGGGGTGCGGCGCGAGCAGACCGCCTACGACCACGTGATCCAGGCGACCTCGGGCATTATGGCGTCGACCGGCACCGAGGAGGTCAACCCGATCAAGATCGGTGCGCCGGCGGTTGATTATGCGACCGGCACGATGGGCGCCTTCGCGCTCGCCAGCGCCCTTTTCCAGCGCGAGCGCACCGGCAAGGGCCAGCACATCGACCTCGCGATGCTCGGCGTCGCGATGATGATGCAGGCCTCGCTGATGACCGGCTATTTCCGCAACGGCAGCGAGCCGAAACCGCACGGCAACAAGCAGCCCTTCGCCACCAACAGTGCCTACGACGCCAAGGAGGGCATGGTGATGATCGGCGCCAGCAACATTCGCCAGCAGGCGCGGTTCTGGCGCGCGGTCGAACGAGCCGACATGATCAAGACCGACAACGAGGCACGGATCGATGACCGCGAGCGGGAAGCCGCAATCATTGCGGACATTATCAAATCTAAGACCGCCGACGAGTGGGAGGTCTATTTCCAGGCGCGCCACGTGCCGGCCGCGCGCGTGCGCACAATGGCGGAAGCCCTCGCCGACCCGCATTTCACCGAGCGCCGCGTGTTCCATAAATTCGACAGGGTCGCCGGCATCGACGGCCCGCTCGGGGTGCCGCTCGCCGCGTTCAAGTTCGCACATGGCGGACCGTCGATCGAGCACCCGCCGCACGAGATGGGCGAGGACACTGACACGGTCCTCGCTGAGCACGGTTACAGCGCGGAGGAGATCGCCGTCTTTCGTGAGGCCAGGGTGATTTGAGGGGAGAGGAGCTACCGGAAGTTCCGGCTGGTAATGACGATGTCGCGGGGGTCATAGCCGGGCACCCGTTCGGGGAGGGCCAGAGGTGGTTTGCGCCGCGGCCCGGGCTCGGCATCGCCGGTGTGATCGCGCAATGTGTTGAGACGCGGGGTCAGGTCGTCGAGACGGTCGGCGACGATGTGGATGACGCTCTCCTCGCGCTGCAATTTTCCG
>DATNKF010000051.1:0-4768 GCA_035603555.1 Allostellaceae bacterium | reverse complement strand
CACCCGGCGCTTATTATGGTCCGCCGCCCGGCTATCCACCGTCGCCGCCGCCCGGCTACGGCTACCCGCCGTCCTACTGAGCTGATGCGGCCGTGCCACCCGAGGAGGGAGCGGGTCAGCTCGACGGCAGACCCTTGATCTCCTCGGCGACGTGGCGGATGAACGGCCTTTGCGCGGCGGGCGAGGCGTGGGCGGGAATCGAGGCCTCTATGATCCGCGGCGCGCCGGGCTGAACACGCGGCATTGGGAGCACGCCCGAGGGAACCGGGGGTTCGCCAGCGCCGCAGGCGTCACCTGAGGTCTTGACCGTCACCATGGGTTCAGCACCGGTGCCGGGGTTGGAGTAGTAGACAGTCCGGCTGCAGCTTCCGGCGCCAGAAATCACCGAGGTGACAACGACGCCGGAGACTTCGCCCGGCGGGAGGTTGAGGATCGCGGCTTCGATCGCTGGGCCCGAGCCGACCAACCAGATCGGGGCATCCGCAAGCGTGCGCGCTGAAATAACGAGGCGCTCCAGCGCGGCCTCCCGATCGGCAATCATCTGGGCGATGTCCGGCATCACAACACCGAACCCTTGCGCTGCCCAGAGCGAGGGATCGCGGGTCAATAAATCGTCGCTCCCGACCGTCCGCGTTGCGGGCACGAATACGAGAATGGCGGAGGGCGTCGACGGACCGGCGGCGTAGATCCCTCCGGCCGGAGTGGCGACGTAGGCCGCGGGGCGGGCCGGCGGTTGTTCCGGAGGAACGGCGGCGAAGCGCTCGGCACAACCGATAAGCGGCAACGCTGCCAGACAGCACCCGATGATCGAGGCAGACGGCTTCCACATCTGCGGATCCTCCGAGGATTCGTTCAAGGAGGCGACAAAATCAGCTTCGATTTCGGCAATTTCTTGGTGACGATCAGGCCTAAATTCGGGTGATTTTGCGGATCCGCGCGAGGACGATGACAGCCGTCATTCCCGGCGGTACCTCATGTCCCGAGCTCGCCGAGCCGCGGCAGCACCTCCCTACTGAACAAGCTGAGGTTGGCAACCGTCTCCTCGTGGCTCAGCAAGCCACCCTGGCCCATCATCAAGAGGTGCCCAAAGCCGCCGACGTGGTCGTAGAAGGCACGGAGCTGCGCGAACACGTCGTCCGGCGTGCCGGCGAAGCAGAGGCCGGCATCGACCGCTTCGGCAACCGTCATCCGACGCGGATCGATGGGGCAGCCGTCGCGCGACTGAATGCGGCCGGCGCGAAAGCCACCCGCACTCATCCGCAAGGCCTGCCCGCTCTGCGCCGCCGAGGCGTACCCGGGCGGGTTCATGAATTGCGGCGCCACGATACCCGAGGTCCGGCTGTAATCGAGGATCTGGTCGGCCCGCCTTTCTCCTTCCTCGCGGGTGTCGCCGACCCCGATCAGCGCCATGTAGGCGAGCCGGTGCGGCGTCATCGGGCGGCCGACCTCGGCCGCCTTCTGGCGGTAGGCCTCGAAAATCGGAGGCGTGCGCACCCAGCCGGTGTTGAGCACGCCGATAGTCATTCCCCGCTCGGCCGCCTCCATCGCGCTGCTGGGGCTGCCGACCGGCATCCACAGCGGCGGGTGGGGCTGTTGCCAGGGCCTCGGCCAGACATTGACCGAGCGGTAATGGAAGTGCGTGCCCTCCCAGTTGAACGGGCCGTCATGACTGGTCATTGCTTTCAGGATCAGGTCGTGCGCCTCCCAGAAGCGCCCTACGAGATCGGCGGGGTTGGTGTTGGCGGGCGAGATTTCGAACGGCACCCCCTTGACAAAGCCCATCTCGATGCGCCCGCGCGAAATGACGTCGAGCATCGAATATTCCTCGGCGACGCGGATCGGGTCGTTGCGATTGCCGATCGGCATGCCGAGTGCCAGGAGCCGCACCTTCTTCGTTTCGCGCGCCAATATCGCCATAGGGATCGTGCACACCGAGTCGGCGCAGGTCGCGGTCGCGTGGTGCTCGTTGGTCATTATGTTGATGCCGAGCTCGTCGCACAGCGCCCACTCGTCGAGATAGCGGTGGTAGAGATCGGCGCCGACCTTGGGGTCGAAGAGCCGGCTCGGGATCACGACGCGGTACGAGTCGCGCAGCTCGGGCCAGGCCGGGTGATACGCCATCTCGCTAAAATGCCAGACCTTCATCGCTTCACCTCCGCGCCCGCGAAGCCTTCGATCGCGTCGGCCACCTCGTCGGGGCGCTCGATCTGCGGATAATGCCCGGCCTGGCGGATCGTCGCGAAACGGGCATCGGGTAAGGCGCGGCATAGCCTCTCGCCGTAATCGGGCCGGACGATGCCGTCGTTATCGCCCCACAGCACCAGGGCCGGCGCCCGCACCCGGTGCAGCCACTGGCGCAGGCTTGGATTGTGCATATACGGACGCCAACCGTAGAGCGCGGTCGCTTCCCGGTCGCGCGCGATCGCGGTGACCTCCTCGTCGCTCAGCTGGCGGTAATCCGGGACCCAGCGCTGCGGGTCGAAAAAGGTCCGACGGAGAAGCTCATCGGTCGGAAGCGCATAAATGTCGGCGATGTCGCGCTCCTCGCGCGCGCCGAACTTGACGCCGAGGGTGTCGATCAGCACCAGCCGGCCGACCCGCTCGATCGAGCGGACGCACATCTCGAGCGCGATCCAGCCGCCGAACGACGCACCGACGAGCACAGCGTCGTCGAGGCCCTGCTGCTTGATCATGTCGAGGTAGAAATAGGCGAGATCGTGGACGGTCCGGAACCCGTCGGGACGCTCCGTCGCGCCGAACCCGGGGTGGCGTGGAGCAAACACCCGCCAGCGCTGTGCCAGCCTGTCCAGGAACGCGCGATTTTGCACAAAATAGTCGCCACCGTGCAGAAACAGCAGCGGCCGGCCGTCCCCGGCGATCGATATTTCGAGCGAAACCTCTCCGATGTCGATGCGCTGCATCCTGCCCCCTTTGGTCCGCCCGATGCTGCCGATAAGCTGCGCCTGCCCAGCATTATCGCGATCAATTCGTGTGGGGTCCAGGCCCGCACCGGGGTTGGCGACAGCGATCCGCACCTCGTCAAAATTCCCTGTCGGCAGGGAAAATTCGCTCTCTGCATCCGAAATCGCCCCGTTGTCGCCGAAAAATCCCTGTAAATCAATTCCTTGGATGGGATCTGACTGAGCCAGCGGCAGCGGAATTTTTGGGGGTCGGCGGCGAATTTGCAGCGGAATTCGGCCACACCGCAAGGTCTTGCGGACTCAGCATAGATCTGCCTTTATTGATAATTGATAAGACCGCACGCCTGCTATATGGGCGGCAGGCTCCGCCCCCGCAAGCGCTGGCCGGTGCGAATAAGAATCGTCTCCCGGGTGCGGCAAATCGCCCTATATTGGACCAAGACAGCGGCTGCTCCAGACCGGTAGGCGTCGGCAAGCGGGGCAGCGCGCGAAAGCTTGCGAGGCTTCCTATGGATGTTGAAACGATCCTGCGGAACAAGGGCCCGGCGGTGGCGACGATCCGGCCGGACGATACGGTCGGCGCCGCGATCGAAGCCCTGGTCTCCCGCAACATCGGCGCCCTCGTCGCCAGCGAAGACGGAGAAACCGTCGACGGGATCATCTCCGAACGCGACATCGTGCACGCCCTGGCCCGTCACGGCGCCGCCCTTCTGGCGCTGAGTGTTGCCGAGGTGATGACCCGATCGGTCGTCACCTGCGACCCGACCGAAAGCGTCGCGGAGCTGATGGCGGAAATGACCAACCGTCGTATTCGCCACCTTCCGGTGGTTCGCGACGGGCGGCTCTGCGGCATCGTCAGCATCGGCGACGTAGTCAAGAACCGGCTCGACGAGATCGAATACGAGGCGCGGTCGCTGCGCTCGTTTATCGCCGGCGCCTAAGGGCGCGCCGCTCCGTCAGCCCTCGCGCTCGCGGTGCCGCAGCTCCTGCAATAGCTGACGCACCCGCCGCGCGGTGCGCAGCTTGCGGGCAATGTCCGGGGCAAGACGCAGATCGCCTTGGGCATCGAGCCAGCCGGCCTCGACATCCGGCGGCAGCTCGCGCATCGCTTCGGCGAACGCCGCGAAAATTTCTTCGACTTCGCGCGCTCCGAGCCGCCTTTCCCTGGCCACGCCCGCCGCCTCCCCGGTTGCTCGAAGGGAGTCTAGTACAGCGTTCGCGAAATACCGAGCATCAGGTTAGAGCCCCTCTCCCGCACCGCGGGAGCGGGTGCTGAGCGAAGCGAGGCGGGTGAGGGGACGCCGAACGGGCCAAACCCTCACCCTCCCAGCCCTTCGGACTGGGCCCCTCCCTCTCCCGCAAATGCGGGAGAGGGGCTTATCAGAACAACGCCAGCTGATCGCCGGTTTGCGGCGGCGGCTGGAAGCGGCTGGTGTCGAGCGGTTGCGTCGTGCGCTCGTCGAAGCCGAGCTTGCGGCAGGAGCGCTCGAAGCGCAGCCTCAGGACGTCGGCATAAGGGCCGGTACCGGTCTTTCGCTTGAACCAGGTTGAATCGTAGAGCCGGCCACCGTGGGTTTGGGCAACCAGCGACAGCACATGCGCCGCCTTGGCCGGGAAATGCCCCTCGAGCCACTCCTTGAACAAATCCTTGAGCTCGAGCGGAAGGCGCAACAGCGTATAGGCGGCTGAGGTGGCACCGGCGGCGCGCGCCCGTTCGAGGATCTGCTCCATCTCGCTGTCGTTGAGCGCCGGAATCATCGGTGCGCTCATCACGGCGGCCGGCACCCCGGCGGCGGCAAGAGCGGCGATTGTCTCCAGGCGGCGCTCTGGGGTTGCGGCGCGCGGCT
>DATNKF010000050.1:0-2551 GCA_035603555.1 Allostellaceae bacterium | reverse complement strand
GACGATCTCGTCGACCGCTTCGCGCGCGGCCGTGTGCGCCATGTCGTCACCGGGGCCGACAGTGCCGGAAAATTTGCCGATCTGCCCGGCGACTACACGCGAGTTGCGGTTGGCAGGTCGGTCCCGGGCTGGCACAGTTGGAAGGCGGCTTATGACGCGCCCTCGCAATTCGCGCCGGAAAGCGAGACCAAGGCGAGCGACCCGCTGTTGCTATATTTCACCTCTGGCACGACGGCCAAGCCCAAGCTGGTCTTGCACAGCCACCAGAGCTATCCGGTCGGACATCTAGCGACGATGTATTGGCTCGGTGTGCAGCCGGGCGACCTCCACCTCATCATCTCTTCGCCGGGCTGGGCGAAGCACGCCTATAGCTGCTTTTTCGCGCCGTGGAACGCCGGCGCGACAGTTTTCATGCTGAACCAGCCGCGGTTCAACGCCAAGGGTCTGCTCGACGCGATCGCGGGTTACGCCATCACCAGCTTCTGCGCCCCGCCAACGGTCTGGCGGATGCTGATCCAGGAGGATCTCGGCGCATGGAAGGTCGGCCTCAGGGAGGTCGTCGGCGCCGGCGAGCCGCTCAACCCCGAGGTCATCGAGCGGGTCAAGAGCGCCTGGGGCCTGACCGTCCGCGACGGCTATGGCCAGACAGAGACGACCCTGCAGATCGGCAACATGCCAGGGCAAGCGGTAAAGCTGGGGGCGATGGGCCGCCCGGCGCCGGGCTACCGGGTAAGGCTGCTCGACGCTGACGGCGCGGCACAAGAGGAGGCCGAGATCTGCCTGATGCTCGATCCGGCGCCGCTCGGGCTGATGCAAGGCTATCAGGGCGACGACGGCGGAATATTGCCGCTCGGCGGCGCGGTTTACCGCACCGGCGATGTCGCGATGCGCGACGCCGACGGATATTTCACTTATGTCGGCCGCGCCGACGATTTGTTCAAAGCCTCCGACTACCGGATCAGCCCGTTCGAGCTGGAAAGCGCGCTCATCGAGCACCCGGCGGTGGCCGAAGCTGCGATTGTTCCATCGCCGCACCCGCTGCGCCTGGCGGTTCCCAAAGCCTTCGTTGCATTGGCCGCCGACCAGCCGGCCGACCGCGACACCGCGCTATCCATCTTCAAGCACGTCCGTGAGCATCTCGCACCCTACAAGCGCGTCCGCCGGCTCGAATTCGCCGAGCTGCCAAAGACCATCTCGGGCAAGATCCGCCGCGTCGAATTGCGCACCGCCGAAGCCGCCCGCCGCGCCGCAGGCCGCCGCGGAGCCGGCGAGTTCTGGGAAGAGGATTTCCCCGAGCTGGGTTAGCCTAGGCGACTGGAACCAAAAGCCGCTGTGCCGCCGCACGGAGCGCCTGCGGCAGTGCCGCAGGGCGTCTGGTGTCGAGGTCGAGCTGGACCCCGAATTGGCCGAGCCGGGCGAACTCGCCGCCGCCCGCGGGATCGCACATCCGATGGACGAAGCGGATCGACGAATTGCCGAGATGGACGATGCCGGTTTCGACCACGACCGCACCGCCCAATCGGGGGAGCCTGAACACCTGCAGCGTGAGCTCGAAGGTCGAGAAGCCTCTGCGCTCGGTGTGCAGATAGCCCGCCGTTGCGCCGATTGCCGCCAGAGCCTGGACGCAGCCGGCAGTAAAGCGATGGACGAACGCCGCGAGGGCGAAATTTCCGTCTGGACCGAGATCGGCCGGCTTTACCCGGTCGCGGGCTGTTGGAAGGAACCCCTCGGTCGCGCTCGGCTCGGGCCGAGGATCGACCGCGGGACCCGGCCAGGGCACCAGGCGGCGGCTGATCGCGTCGCCGATCGCGGGCGGTAAGGAGGCTGCTGCAATATCGCGCGTCTCCTGAACCCAGGTGGTGACCTCACCATCCGCGGAGTCGACAAACTGATGCCCTAGGCGAAGAGCGCCGTCAGAAAGGGCGAGCGGAGCGCTGAGGATATGGAAGCTGGCGCCGGCGCGCAGCTCGCGCGCAAACCGCACGTCAAATCGGCAGGCGGCCGGTGCCGATTTATCGTCGAGCCCGAGGCTCGCGGCGATCATCGATGCGGCATCGGCTAGGCGATCGAAATAATAGGCGATCGTAAAGTGTTCGGTGATGTCGCATTCCCATGGAGCGACAATGCCGCGCCAAGTCTCCGTCCAGCCGTCCATCACACGCACTCGCTCATCTGTCGCACTCCTTCAGGTCACTCATAGCCGATCGCGCATCAACGCATTGCAGCGCAGCGTCTGTGAAGACGGGGCTTTCGAACATAGTTGTTCACGCCGCGGGGGATGGTAGTGTAAGCCAAGATTGTGCGGTGCCGGCATATGGATCGGCCCGCCAGAATGTGCCTGCGCGATTTCAGGAGCGAACATGCCCAGTCTGAGCTTTGCCGCACCGACGAGCGTCGATGAGGCCGTCAAGATCCTGGCCGGCGCCTCCGGTGTGGCCAAGGTGCTGGCCGGCGGGACCGATCTGCTGGTGCAGTTGCGGTCGGGACGGGTCAGACCCGATTTGATCGTCGATACCAAGAGAATCCCCGGACTTATCGGGATCCGCGAGGA
>DATNKF010000049.1:0-3785 GCA_035603555.1 Allostellaceae bacterium | reverse complement strand
GCAGCCGATCGCGTCGTCGGCGTCCATCAGCTTGACCGCGTCGCGCAATTCGCCGGCCAGCTTCCGGTTCATCGCATTGAGCTTGTCCGGGCGGTTGAGGGTCAGGATCCCGACGCCGTCTTCCCTGTCCACCAGGATATGCTCGTAGGTCATCCTTCCCTCCAGTGCTAAGTGTTCGACCAAATGCGCGTTGGTGTTAATCAATGTAATACCGTCGCCCCCGCGAAAGCGGGGGTCCAGGATGCCCGTCGCCGTCTTGGGTTCCTGGATTCCCGCTTTCGCGGGAATGACGAATAAGCACCTGATATTCCTGTCGGATTTAGGCGAAACCGAACTCGCGCTCGGCGAGCGAGAGGCTCTCGTCGACGATCGTGACCATCAGGTCGATCTCGTCGCGGCTTACGACCAGCGGCGGGCACAGCTGGAGCGCCATGAAGACGCGCGTCAGAAGACCACGCTCCTCCATCAATTCCAATACGCGGCGGATATAGGAGTGGCCCGCCGCCGCAGGGCCCATACCGAACGGCTCCTTGGTCGCCTTGTCCTTGACCAGCTCGACCGCGCACATCAGACCAAGACCGCGCACGTCTCCCACTGTCGGATGCGACCGCAGCTCATGGAGCAGACCAAGGAGATATTCGCCCTGCTGCGCGCTGCGCTGCGGCAATTCCTCGCGCTGCAGGATCTCGATGTTTTTCAGTGCCGCGGCGCAGGAAACCGCCTGGCCGCCAAAGGTCAGCAGATGGGCGAGCGCCACGTCCTGCTTCTTGAACTCCTCGAACAGCGCCCTGCCGACCGCGACCGCACCGATCGGCGCGTAGCCGGACGACAACCCCTTGGCCATCGTCATCAGATCCGGCACGACGCCGAACTGCTCGGTCGCGAACATCGTCCCGGTGCGGCCAAACCCGTTGATCACCTCGTCCATGACGAGCAATACGCCGTGCGTGTCGCAGATCTCTCGGACCCGCTGCCAGTAGCGCGGCGACGGGACATGGTTCGAATTGGACACTGAGATCGGCTCGCCGATTACCGCCGCTACCGTATCCGGCCCCTGTGCCAGGATCTCCTGCTCGATCGCCTCGGCGCACAGCAGATCGCCCGCCTCGCCCTCGACTCCGAACTCGTTGCGGTAGCGGTTGGGCGACGGCACGAAGCTCACCCCGTACATGAACGGGCCGAAGAATTTCTCGTTGCGTGACGAGGTGATGCTCATCGCGCCGAAGGTGGCGCCGTGGTAGCCGCCGCGCCGCGCGATGATCTTGTAGCGTTTGGGGAAGCCCCGCATCGCCTGGACTTGCTTGGCGATCTTCATGGCACTCTCGATCGCTTCCGAGCCGCCGGAGCAGAAGAAGAACCGGTCGAGATCGCCCGGCGTCAGACCGGCAAGCACATCGCCGAGCTGCACCGCCGCGAGGTTGGTGTAGCTGGCAGCGGAGACGTAGGCCAGCTCGCTCGCCTGCTTGGCCATCGCCTCACCGATCTCGGCGCGGCCGTGGCCGACATTGACGACGTAGAGGCCGGAGAGACCGTCGATATAGGAGCGGCCTTGCGCATCGTAGAGCCGGCAGCCCTCGCCGCGCACCATGACCCGCAAGCCGTCGCGCTCGGCGAGGTCGAGCCAGCGCGCGCTGTGAATCCAGACATGGTCGAGCGCTTGCTGCTCGATCGGCGAGAGCTCGCGCACCATTCTCGCGTCGTCGGCCATATCGGGTCTCCTTGTGCGCGGGCGGCGAGCGGTCCGCCGCCTCGACCAGCATACCGCATACGACGCGGGTGCGGTCCGATCTAAAATGAGATCGGTCCGATCAATGAATCATGGAGCAGGAAGCTGAGATGGCGCACGAGCACCCTCGTCAGGATCAGGCACGCCGGCGCAATCTCGAGGAGGCGCGGCGCCGGTTTGCCGAGGAATTGCGATACACGGCCCGCATTCGCTCGCCGCGTCTGGTGGCGGCCTTCGCGGCGGTGCCGCGCGAGCATTTCCTGGGGCCGGGACCTTGGCGCGTCCTCAGTCCAATGAACATGGCGGAATATTGGACCACCGAGGATGCCCAGCCACATCACCTCTACCACGAGATCCTGATCGCTATCGACCCGGTGCGCCGGCTCAACAACGGCCAGCCGAGCCTTTGGGCCTGTCTCTACGATGAGCTCGAGCTCGAGCCGGGCGCTCACGTCGTTCATGTCGGCGCCGGCACCGGCTACTACAGCGCCATTCTCGCGGAGATCGTCGGCCGCAACGGAAAAGTCACCGCGGTGGAGATCGACCCCGAGCTCGCCGCCGCAGCGCAACGCAATCTGGCTCTCTCCTGGCCGCAGGCGGTTGTGACAGCGACCGACGGCTTTGCCTTTCGCACGGAGGAGCCGGCGGATGCGATCATCGTCAATGCCGGGGTGACGCATCTGTCTCTCGCGTGGGTCGATTCCCTCGCCGCGGAAAACGGCCGTCTTCTCGTCCCGTTAACGACGGGGGACGGAATGGGAGCTTTTCTGCTGATCACCCGGCTTGGCGGTGAGACGCGTCATTATCCCGCGCGGTTTGCGCATTGGACGGGAATCATCCCGTGCACCGGTGGCCGTGATCCTAGGGCCGAAGCGGGACTGCGTGCTGCCTTGGCGCGATCCCACTTTGCGGCTATTCGGTCACTGCGGCGGGCGCCGGATCAGCCGGACGACACCTGTTGGCTCGCCGGCGAGGGATGGTGGCTGTCGACCGCACCCGTTGCGGGCGATGCGTCGAGCAAATCCAGCGTCAACCGAAGAAAGGACCCAACAATGCCCGCGAACAATCGGACCAGACCCACGGCCTCCGTCTTACCTACAACGCCTCCCTTGCTGGCGCCCCCACTGCCGCTCGCTCCTCTGGTGCCGCCGGTGCATGTCGTCGATTTGATGACGTCAGCCGGTTCGGCGGTATTCGGCGCCCAGTGGAGGGGGATGGAGGCGAAAATCGTCGAGTGCCCTGCGCTGACGGATTCGATGCCCGAATTCAAGACCACCTACGACATCGAGCCCTATGCCGGCGAGAGCGGTTTCGACGATTCGGCCTGGCCGGTAATCCCCGCTACCGAACTTGGGGCGAGGCGCGGCGGCGGCATGGTGTCGTTCTTTTGGTACCGCACGAAGTTGACAATGCCGGCTGACGCGCAAGGGTTCGACACCTCAGGCGCGATGACGGTGCTGCGTGTGAATGTCGACGACTATGCCGAAATTTGGGTCAATGGGGAGCTGCCGCGCGCCGCCGGCCGGACCAGCCCCGGGACGATCCAGGGCTTCAACATGCCCCATCGCCTGGTGCTCACCCCCGCCGTCGCCCCGGGCAACCAGTTCGAGGTCGCGGTCTTCGCCATCAACGGACCGATTTCCGCCGCACCGGCGAATTTCCTCTGGTTCCGCGAGGCGAAGATCGAGTTCTTCCGCTGACCGCGTCTGGTCGGTTCGCCTGCCCGACACCCTTAACCGACAAGCGGGGCGAGTTTCGCCAAGACCTCTTCGGGGATCGTTTCCGGTACTGTTTCGAGCTTCCGCCCGCCGCGTGCACCAAGATCGAGTGCACGCGGTTGATCGCAGCGGACAACACCCGTGGTCCGGGTGCCTGCACCCGCAAGCGATACAGCGAAACCGGCGGTGCGGGCGAAGCTGCCGCCGCTCGTGATCGGCAACACGATCGGCACCTTCGTCAGCCGATTGAAAGCGCCGGGCGACACGATAAGCACCGGTCGGCGGCGAACTGCTCTGATGGAGCGCGGTGACATCTATCTCGTCTCACTCGATCCCACCCA
>DATNKF010000048.1:0-2578 GCA_035603555.1 Allostellaceae bacterium | reverse complement strand
CCGATTCCATGACATTGGCCTTGTCGACTTCGCAGACACGGCCGCCGCGCTTTCGCGCCAGCTCGCAGGCGACGCGGACGACGCGCTCGATCTCGGCCTCGCTGTAGACTTCCGTGTTGATGCCCCGGCGGCTCCCGTCGGGCAAGGTCTCGACCCCGCGCGGCGTGCCGAAATAGATCCCGCCGGTCAGCTCGCGCACGATCATCAGATCGAGACCGGCGACGAGGTCGCGCTTGAGGCTCGACGCGTCGGCAAGCGCATCGAACACCACCGCCGGCCGCAGATTGGCGAACAGATCCATTTCCTTGCGCAGACGCAGGATGCCGCGCTCGGGCCGAAGATCGAAAGGGAGCGTGTCCCATTTCGCCCCGCCGACGGCGCCGAACAGCACAGCGTCGCTGGCGAGCGCCTTGTCCAGAGTCGCCTCAGCGAGCGGGGTGCCGTAGGCCTCGTAGGCGGCGCCGCCGACCGCGTCCTCGGAGATGTCGAAGCTGGCGATCCGGCGGCGGTCAAAGAATTCGACGACGCGGAGAACCTCGCGCATGATCTCCGGGCCGATGCCGTCGCCGGGCAGCACCAGGATCTTGCGGTTCGACGCGCGGCTTTCCGCCACGGCTCACGCCCCAGGCCGGATCATGCCGAACTGCCACGGGCGCGCGAGCCGCGCCTTTTCCTCGTAGGCGCCGATTTCGGCACCCTTCTGCTCGGTCATACCGATATCGTCGAGCCCGTTCAGGAGGCAGTGCTTGCGGAATGCATTGAGCTCGAAAGCTACCTTCTCGCCGTCCGGCCGCGTGATCGTCTGGGTCTCGAGGTCGATCGTCATCACCGCGTTGGCGCCTTTCCCGGCGTCTTTCATCAGCTCGTCGACAACGTCGTTGGGTAAGGCGATCGGCAGGATGCCGTTCTTGAAGCAGTTATTGTAGAAAATGTCGGCGAAGCTCGGCGCGATGACGCAGCGGATGCCGAAATCGAGGAGCGCCCAGGGCGCGTGCTCGCGGCTCGACCCGCAGCCGAAATTGTCGGCGCCGATCAGGATCTTGGCGTTGCGGTAGGGCGCCTGGTTGAGGACGAAATCCGGGTTCTCCGATCCGTCGGGACGAAAGCGGATCTCCTGGAACAGCCATTGAGAAAGCCCGGTTCGCTTGATCGTCTTCAAGTAGACCGCCGGGAAGATCTTATCGGTGTCGAGATTGATGATCGGCAGCGGCGCCGCAACACCGCTCAGTGTCGTGAATTTTTCCATGTCAGTCCCTGTCTCATGTCAGGCCTTGTCTAGCGTGCGCGGATCGTCGATGGCGAATGTGAGGTGCTGCGTCGGCTGCGGTGTGGTGGTCATCAAAGTGACACCATCCGGCGCCTCGAAGCGGTGCCACTTCCCTTGCGGAACGATCACTACAGTACCGGCCTTTAGCACAAAGGATTGCGGCCCGTCCTCGGCCATGATGTGAAAGGTCGTGGCACCGTCGACGACCTGCACGATCTCGTCGCCGTTGGGGTGGCGCTCCCATGGGCCTTCGCCGGAGAATTTGGCGAGGTTGATGGCGCTGTCGCGGTACGGCGCCAATCGCGCAAACGCACCCGCCCGATCGGCTTCCGGTGTCTCCGGGGTGCGTCCGCGCAGCATCTTGAGCTTGGCGAGCTCGGCATTGAGATCGAGGATCGTGAGCATTCTTCCCTCCGTTTGGCGATGACCCCGGTCGTGTTAGCATCGACGGCGGTGCTGAGCGAGGGCTGAAATCATGAAGATCGTCGATATCCGCACGATACCGCTGTCCTACCGCTGCGAGCCGCCCTATGGCAGCGCCGGCGGCATGCAGGCGCGGCGCGGCGCGCTTCTGGTCGAGATCGAGACCGACGAGCGGGTGACCGGGATCGGCGAAGCGGGTGTGGGCGGCGGCAGCACCCGCGACGTCATCGAGAAGCAATTGCGGCCGATGCTGATCGGCGAGGACCCGCTGCTGATCGAGGGGCTGTGGCAGAAGATGTTCGCGCGCACCCGCCAATTCGGCCGCCGCGGCATCGTCATGAACGCGATAAGCGGTGTCGACGTGGCACTCTGGGACATCGCCGGCAAGATCGCCAGGCTGCCGCTCTATCGCCTCTTGGGCGGCTGTCGCGACCGGGTCGAGGCCTATGCCAGCGGCGGCTTCTATCAGGAGGGGAAATCGGTCGACGACCTCGCCGGGGAGGCCGAGGGCTACCGTGCCCGCGGCTTCAAGGGCATGAAGATGAAGATCGGCCGCAACCCGTCGACGCAGACCCATCTGCGCCATCTGGTCGAGCATGCCGAGCTGTGCGAGGTCGAGCCCGAGGAGGACATTGCCCGGGTCGCGGCGGTGCGCAAGGCACTCGGCCCGCACGCCAAGCTGATGGTCGACGTCAACTGCGCCTGGAGCCCGGCGATGGCAATCCGGATGGGCCACGCGCTCGAGCCCTACGATCTCTATTGGATCGAGGAGCCGGTTGCGACCGACGACATCGACGGCAGCGCCCGGGTCGCCGCGGCCTTGGCCACACCGATCGCCGGCTGTGAGACCGAGATCGGGCTCTACGGCTTTCGCGAGCTGATCACCCG
>DATNKF010000047.1:0-3410 GCA_035603555.1 Allostellaceae bacterium | reverse complement strand
GAGAAACCCCAGAAGGGCAAGCCTCGACGCTCGCCGAAGACCGATTAGTGGCAGATCGGCGTTCGCAAGCCGCCTGCCCCGCCCCGTCATCGCACTGTTTCGATCGCAGAAAGGCGTGGATCGTCGCCGGCAGCGGGCTCCGCGGCGAGTATCACTTCGTGGAAGGGGTGCGGGCGACCCGCGCGGCGCTGCAGCCACATGACCCCCACGAGATCGATGATCCCCACCCCGAGCCGGTCGAACACGCCATATTTCGACATTCCTTTGTGACGTGGCCGGTGATTGACGGCCACCGAGACTACCGTCCCTCCTTCACGCAACACCAGCGCCGGAAGGAAGCGGTGCATATGGTCGAAATAGGGCAAATCCAGGAAGAGCGATCGTGGAAACAACTTTAGACCACACCCTGTGTCGGGCGTACGATCCCCAAGAAGTTGAGCGCGGATCGTGTTGGCGATACGCGAAGCGACGCGTTTCGACCAGCTGTCCTGCCGCCTCTCGCGGTAGCCGGCAATCAGAAGCGGCAGGCTAGGCGACGCCTGCTGGGCAAGATGCCACATTGCCGGGAGATCGGCCGGATCATTTTGGCCATCGCCGTCGAGCGTTGCGATCCAGGCCCCTCGCGCAGCGTGAACCCCGGTGCTGATCGCCGCGCTCTGCCCATAGCTTCGAGCGTGGCGCAGCAATCGCATTTGCGGGGCTCTGCCTGCGAGCCGCGAGATCTCGGACGCGGTCGCATCATCGCTGCCGTCATCGACATATAGAATCTCATACGCGACTAAACCCTCGAGCGCTGCGCGGATCTCGCCGACGAGCGACGCGACATTGTCGGCCTCGTTCTTTACCGGAATGACGATGGAGAGATCCATTAGGTCGATGGTGCAATGCTTGCGGTGACGATGCGAGCGGCACGCCGGACCGTTATCGACGTGGCTTGGCTAAAACGTCCCCTATAGTGCGATATATGAATGGTGGCAATTCTCTCCTCTCCCCAATTACGCGAATTGATGCTCACGGTCTGACGCAACGGTTATGACGCAGCCTGTATTTCCCCTGCAGAAACAGGCGGCGCGGCTCTGATCGACTTACACGTGGCCCCTCGAAAGGAACGCGGTTTTTAGCGGTCGACCCAGGCGACCCTCAGAACGTTGGTGGCACCCGGGGTGCCGAACGGGACGCCCGCGGTGATGACAACCCGCTGCCCGACTTCTGCGATCTTTTCCCGGTGGGCGATCCGAACAGCCTTCTGCACCATGTCGCCAAAGCCTTTTACGTCACTCGTATGCACGCAATGCGTGCCCCATAAAACGGCAAGCCGCCGCGCGGTGCTGAGGTTTGATGTCAGCACCAGGATGGGCGCTTCGGGTCGTTCGCGCGCGGCCCGTAGCGCGGTCGCACCTGATGTCGTGTAGGAAACGATAGCGGCCGCGCCCACCATGCGCGCGACTTGGCAGGCCGCGGCGCTGATCGCATCAGGCGCGGTATGCTCGTGTTCGAGTCGCGAGCCCTCGAGCATCGAGAAATAGAGCGGGTCTTCCTGTACCCGACAGGCGATGCGGTTCATCATCGCCACCGCTTCGACCGGATAGCGTCCCGCCGCAGTCTCGGCGGACAGCATGACGGCGTCTGCTCCTTCGTAGACCGCGGTTGCCACGTCGGACGCCTCCGCCCGGGTCGGTGTCGGCGCCGCAACCATCGATTCGAGCATTTGCGTCGCTACTACAACGGGCTTTCCCGCGGCTCGGCAGGCGTGGATCACTTGTTTTTGTACGCTCGGCACATCCTCGGGCGGCATCTCGACGCCAAGGTCGCCGCGCGCGACCATTAGCCCGTCGGCAAGTTCGATGATCTCCGCGAGATGATGGATTGCCGACGGCTTTTCGAGCTTGACCATGATGCCGGCACGGCCACCGACCAATTTACGGCCTTCGGCGACATCGGCGGGACGCTGGACGAAAGAGAATGCGATCCAATCCGCACCATGTTCGAGGGCGAAGGAGAGATCAGCGCGGTCCTTCTCCGTGATCGCCGACAGCGGCAACTCCGCATTCGGCACGTTAACCCCCTTGCGGTCGGACAATGTGCCGCCCACCAGACACCGCGTATCGGCAAAGCCGCTGCCGCAATCCTCGACCTGGAGCCTTACCCGGCCGTCATCGAGGAGGAGCTCGGTTCCCGGCCGAAGCGCCTCAAAGATCTCGGGATGAGGCAGCGGCGCACGGTTTTCATCGCCCGCTTGGCAATCAAGATCGAGGTGGAAGCGTGCACCGGCGGCGAGCTCGATCCGACCCTCTGCGAAAGAGCCAAGTCGGAGCTTTGGTCCCTGCAAGTCGGCAAGTATGCCGATCGGGCGCCCCGTTGCGCTCTCAATCTTGCGGATCGCCTCGAATCGTGCGCGATGATCCTCTTGCGTGCCATGGCTGAAATTGAGTCGGAATACGTCGACGCCAGCCTCGAAGAGTGCGTCAATCCGTTCGGGGGTGGAGCTCGATGGGCCCAGTGTCGCAACGATCTTGGCACTGCGCCGACGCCGCAAGTCGGTCATTCTCTTGCCTGTCTCAGTCGAGAACCAGGACGGCCCGGAAGTCGTTTACATTGGTCAGCGTTGGGCCGGTCACGACGAGATCGCCGAGAGCGGCGAAGAATCCATATCCGTCATTAGCCGTAAGCGCCTCCTGTGCCGAGATGCCTCGCGCCGACGCACGTGCCAAGCTGTCCGGGTAAACAATCGCTCCGGCATTGTCCTCCGTTCCATCGATGCCATCGGTGTCGCAGGCGAGGGCACAGATACCCTCGGCGCGATCGAGCGCAACGGCGAGCGCCAGCAGGAACTCGGTATTGCGTCCACCGCGTCCCGCGCCGGTGACCGCGACCGTGGTCTCGCCGCCCGACAGTATCACGGCCGGGGGAGAGACAAGATGTCCGCCGACCCTGAACTTTCCGGTACGAACCTGAAATGCGATCGCCGCGTGGACCAGCGCCACCTGGCGCGCTTCCCCCTCGATCCGGTCGCTGAGAACGATTGGTATGATCTGCCGCCGCTCGGCTGCTGCGGCAGCGGCTTGGAGAGACCGCTGTGGGCTGGCGATCAGGTCGAACCTCGCCCGATCGAATATCGGGTCCCCGGGTTTCGGTGTTTCCTCCGCTCGTCCTGCCAGGCGTGCGACGACGGCCTCCGGTTCGCTGATCCGGTACTTAGCTAGCACCGAGCGGGCGTCGGCAAAAGTGGTCGGATCGGGCACCGTCGGACCCGAGGCGATCACCGCGGGGTCGTCGCCCGGAACGTCAGAGATGGCCAGTGTGAGGATGCGCGCTGGCGCGGCGGCGGCGGCCAGCCTCCCGCCTTTGATTGCTGAAAGGTGTTTTCTCACCGTGTTGATCTCGGTGATCGTGGCCCCGGAGCGCAGGAG
>DATNKF010000046.1:0-3899 GCA_035603555.1 Allostellaceae bacterium | reverse complement strand
CTCGGCGCAGTCAACTGATTGGTTCGACTCTTGCGGCGCACGCGGTGCGCGATTTACCGTTGCCCATGACGGTCCAAGGCGCGATCCTTGGCCCCACAACCGCGCCGAATCCGGGGAATGTCGGGTTCATACCTTCGAACCGGCCTTGCTGCGGAATGCGCAGCCGCGTAGGTATCCCATTCATGCCAATTCGAGCTCCATCTCGTCGCCGGCCGCGCACACTTCACGGCGAGTGACGTGGTTGTTGTGCATGAGGAGCGCAAAAAGGTGAGAGAATCGCAAGAGCCGAGGCGGCGATCCGGGCTTGCGACGCAGGTGTTTATTATTCTCAGCCTGGTTGCCGTCGGGTATGGGTTCCTGGCCGGCCTGCGCACCCTGACTGTAACTGATCTGGGATGGCAGCTGGCCACGGCGCGCTGGATAGTTCAGCACCACCAAATCCCGTCGACTGACGTCTTCTCGTACACCGCGCAAGGACAGCCCTGGGTCTATCCGGTCGGCTCGGGTCTGCTTTTCTACGGTGCGTATCTCCTCGGGGGCTATACGCTTCTGTCGTGGCTCCAGGCGGCGGCCTGCGCTGGGACAGTAGCCCTGATGCTACGGGGAGGATCGGTCATTTCCGCCGTTCTGGCGATTTTGGCCGTCCCGATGATCGCAATCCGCACGGGGTCGCGGGCAGACCTGTTCTCAGTGGTGCTATTCGCGGCCTTTCTCGGGCTGCTTTGGCAGAAGCATCAGAGCGGCCGCGCCCGGTTGTGGCTCTTGCCGATATTGATGATCGCCTGGGTGAACCTCCACTTGGGGTTTGTCGCAGGGTTGGCGCTGATTGCGGCATACGTACTGATGGAAGCCTTGGAGCTGGTGTGGCGGGAGCGACGCGAGGCAGCGGCGGAACGGTTGCGCAGCTCCTGGCCTTGGCTGATTGCGACCTGCGGCGCGACATTGGTAAACCCATGGGGCTGGGGAATTTTCAGCGCCGTGCACCGCCAGACAAGCGCCATGGACACTCTGACGCTGTGGACGTCCGAGTGGGCCTCGGCGTCGTTGAACTGGACCGTGATGTCGCTGGGGTTGTCCCTGCGCGATCCGACCGGTGCTTTCTACCTGATGCTTTTGATCGCCGCGGTAGCCGTGCCGGTTGCTCTCTTGCGAAGAGAATTCGGAGCCGCGGTCTTGGTGAGCGGCGCAGCGGCAATTTCCGCCCGGCATATCCGCTTCGAGGCGCTCTTCGGTGTTGTGACGGTGGTCGTGGGGGGCGCTGTACTGGCATCGGCACTTGCCGGGTTGCCTCAGAAGGTCAAGGAGGCAAGGGTCCGATCGATCAGGTGTTCCTCGGGCCTCGCCATCGGCGTGGCATTGTTCGCTATCGCGCTTGCGGGCCTCCGGTCGGCCGATTTGATCAGCGATCGCCGCTATCTTGCGAGCGGCGATGAGCTGGGGTCGTTCGGCCCCGGATTGTCGTGGTGGTTCCCGGAGCGAGCGGCGGCATTTATCGAGCGCGAGAACATACCAGGGCAAATATTCAACAGTTACAACGATGGCGGATATTTTGTTTGGCGCCTGGGCCCGAAGTATCTCGACTACATCGATGGCCGCACCATTCCATTCGGTCCGAAATTGATCGAACGAAACGTCATATTAATGAGGTCTCAACCCGATTCATCGGCGTGGCAGCGGGAGGCGCAGGATCGCGGCATCAATGCCATCCTCGTCCCGCTGGGACGCAACAACGGATTGCGTCTCTTCCCGGTATTGCGGCAGTTCTGCACCAGTGACGCCTGGCGGCCGGTGTACCTGGATGAGGTCTCTGCGGTTTTTGTGCGGCGAACGCCGGAGACTGAAGGACTGATCGAGCGGCTGCAGATCCAGTGTGCCACCACCCCGTTGCCTGCAGTTACTCCACAAGGAAATTCGACCCAGGCCTTCAATCGATGGGCAAACGCAGCTGCAGTTCTGAAAGTACTGGGTCGAGACTCCGAGGCGTTCGAGGCAACAAAAAAGGCACTGGCTATTTTCCCAAACAGCGCCTTCGTTCACTTCCTGCGGGGGAATTTGCTGGAGCAGGCGGGTAATTTCGGTGAAGCCGAACAGGAATACCTGTTGTCGGTGGCGCTTGAGCCAAACGGATCCACCTGGTCGAGGTTGGGGGCGATCTATCACCGGGCAGGCCGGTTGATGGAAGAGATCGACGCTTTGGAACACGCAAGCGAACTCTTGCCCTATCCGGCGATAGTGTTGCTTCCATTGGGTTACGCCGACCTTGCCGCGCACCGCCCGCAAATGGCTCTGCAGGCGTTTGACAGGGCAGTTGCCGGCTTGCCACCGCAGCAGACAACAACCGGCCCCAACGCGTTCTTCGCGGACCTGGCACACGGACGCGCCGCGGCTTGGGAAGCTCTGGGAGATTTGCCGCGCGCTGTCTCGCTCGCCGAAGAGACAGTAAGGTTGAGGCCATCGAGCTCCGACGATTGGCTTATGCTGGCAAATTTGTATGACCGCGAGCAGCGATTCGAAGATGGGCAACGGGCGAGAGAACGCGCGGCGGCGGTGAACGGCGGCCAAATATTACCGAGCGCGCCGCAACCGCAGCACTGAGCCCGTGCTGTGGCTCGCAATCACCTTGCCGGATCCTCGGCCGCGTGCAAAGTCTTCGACCGGCGGCTCGGCTTTTGGCCCGCGGGACGCTATACCCTTCACCGTGTGGCAGGGAAGGCGATCCCTCAGGGCCCGTCCTAATCTGCGTCCAGCCCCTTAAGCCGGTAGACGAGGTCGAGCGCCTCGCGCGGGCTGAGCTCGTCAGGACGGATGTCCCGGAGCAAGGCCTCGGCCGCGGATTCGTGCGGGGCCGGATCGGCGCGGCGGCGGGCGGCATTGAACAATGGCAAATCATCGGCGAGCCGCGCCAATGCGCCGCCTTGCTCGCCCTTTTCGAGCACCCCCAGCACCTCCTCGGCGCGCGCGGTGACTGTCTTCGGCAGACCGGCGAGCTTGGCGACATGGATGCCGTAGGAGCGGTCGGCTGTACCCGGGCCGACCTCGTGCAGAAAGACGACCTCACCCTTCCACTCCTTGACCCGCATCGTATGGCAGGCAAGGGCGGGGAGCTTGGCGGCGAGGGCGGTCAGCTCGTGATAATGGGTCGCGAAGAGGGTGCGGCAGCGGTTGATCTCGTGCAGGTGCTCGAGGGCCGCCCAGGCGATCGACAGGCCGTCGAAGGTCGAGGTACCGCGGCCGATCTCGTCGAGGATGACAAAGGCGGAGGGACCTGCCTGGTTGAGGATCGCCGCGGTCTCGACCATCTCGACCATAAAGGTCGAGCGGCCGCGCGCCAGGTCGTCGGCGGCGCCGACGCGGCTGAAGAGGCGATCGACGATGCCGATTCTGGCAGAGTGCGCCGGAACATATGAGCCCATCTGCGCCAGGATTGCGATCAGCGCGTTCTGCCGCAGAAAGGTGCTCTTGCCGGCCATGTTGGGACCGGTGACGAGCCAGATGCGGTTGTCGCCCAGGACGCAGTCATTGGCGACAAAGGCGCCGCCGTTGCCCGAGGCGGAAAGCGCCGCCTCGACCGTCGGATGACGCCCGCCCGATATCTCGAAGGCGGTCCCGCGATCGACCATCGGCCGCACCCACCCCGCCTCGACGGCGAGCTCGGCAAGTGCGGAGGCGAGATCGAGGGTAGCCAGAGAGGTCGCCGCGGCGGCGATCTCGGCCCGGCGGGCCATGACCTCGCCGACGAGGTCCTCGTAAAGCCGCAATTCGAGCGCCAAGACGCGCTCGGCGGCGCTGGCGATCTTGCTCTCGAGATCGGCCAATTCGGCCGTGGTGTAGCGCTGGGCGCCGGCCATCGTCTGGCGGTGAATGAACTCCGGCCCAAGCTTGCCGGCGTGGTTGGCCGA
>DATNKF010000045.1:0-6476 GCA_035603555.1 Allostellaceae bacterium | reverse complement strand
ACTACCTCGCCTTCTACTGGGACAGGGTCGACCATTGGATCGAGGAAGACGAGGAGATCTTCGGCCACGCCCGCGACCCCTATGCCCGCGTTGACGTGCGGCCGAGCTCGCGAGCGGTGAAGGTGACGTTCAACGGCGAGGCCGTCGCGCAGACGCGGCGCGCCATGTTCCTGTTTGAAACCGGACATCCAACCCGCTACTACATTCCGCAACAGGACGTGCGCATGGAGCTTCTGACCCGCTCGGACAGAACGACGGTCTGCCCCTACAAGGGTACGGCATCCTACTGGTCGCTGCGGGTCGGCAACCGCTTAGCGGAGGACGCGGTCTGGGCCTATGTCGATCCGCTGCCCGACTGTCCGCGCGTCGCCGGTTATCTGTGCTTCTACCCCGAAAAGGTGGACCGGATCGAGGTCGAGGGCAAACCACAATGAGCGAGCTCGTGCACGAGCGCCGCCGGCTGCTGCTGTCGGCCGCCGCGTGGGTCGGCGGATTGGCCGCCGTCATTGCCAGCCGGCCCGCGCGCGCGTTCCACGTCGAAGAAATGAACCCCGGGAGTGCGGTTGGCCGCGCCTATGCCAATCGCTGCAGCAGCGGCTCTCCTGAACACAAGACGCTGATCGCGCAGCTGCAAGCGCTGCTCGCCAACGATCCCTCGGCCGCCTCGATGACTGCAACCTGTGCGATTTGCGGCTGCCCGGTCATCGCCAGCCGATAGGCGGGCCGGCGAAACAATCCCCCGTATCCGCGAGACACCGATGAAGCCCGACCTGCCAGAAATCCTTGATCGCTATTTCGCGGCGCAGAACTGTCACGACATCGACGCGATGGTCGCCTGCTTCGCATCGAACGCCGCTGTGCGGGATGAGGCCCACGATATCGTCGGCACCTCCGCAATCCGGGCTTGGAAGAAGGAAACCAGCGCAAAATACCGCATCTCGGCGGAACCCATCGAATGCCGCGTCGAGGATGACCGGACCATCGTCCTCGTGAAAGTTTCGGGCACGTTCGATGGCAGTCCGGCGAACCTGACCTACCGCTTCGGCTTCTCCGGCGACGGTCGTATCGGTGCCCTGGAGGTCCGTTGATCAGCGAGAATCTAGAACTCGATTTTCGAGAAAACACACTTCGCCGTCTCGGGCCGAGTGGACACTATTTCTGGCTGAGCAATCAGCAGAGCCCAAAGCGTTTGTTGCAGCCGGGCAAATTGCCCTAATGCACTAATACGATACACTGCTGAGCGATGGTGGGTGCAGCAGGACTCGAACCTGCGACCCGCTGATTAAGAGTCAGCTGCTCTACCAACTGAGCTATGCACCCGCCGCGGGGCGCGCTCTATAGCAAGGCGCCTCCGGCTTGTCGATAGGCCGCCGAATCCGTCGGCGTGGAGCTAGCCTCGGCGCTTGTCGTCAAGGCGGCAAGCCGGGCGCACGCGCGACCGCCGCCGGCCTTGCTGAGCGTCATCGCAGGACGGAGCGGCACGCGGCGCAAGATTGCGGAGCTGCGCCAGACAGGAGGAGTGTCAGTTAGGCCGTCGTACGTGGCCGCAGGAGGCCGGCGGCCGCCGACGCCCAGCCGGATATCGGGGTCAGAATGCCGGTGCTGCCGGTTGCCTCCGACGGAGCTCTCGGCGCGGGAAAAGTAGCCCGCACCCACCATGTGAATGCCGAAAGGTCTTCGGGGGACAATCTCTTGACTGCCTCCATCGCGGCGGCAAGCTCAGCGCTCATCACCGGCGGGTTAGACTCGTCGCCAGGAGCTGTCGCAGACGGCTGCACCGGTGGGGATGATAGTACTTCGTTGGAGAGTGTTGCGTGATCCCGCAGGGCACTGACCGGATCACCCGCCCGTGTCGCCTTTAGCAGCGCTACTTGGTTGTTGTCGAGACCGAGCCCCTTGGCCTCTGCCTTCGCCTCATCAGGCAGAGCGGCAATCCGCTCGGAACGGCGTGCATCAGCCTCACTGATACCGATCTTGCGCGCTGCAGCGCTGCGACCGCCCTTCGGCCGACCGGAGGCCTTCTTATCGAGCCAGCCGGAAGCCTCTTCAGCCTCGCCGGACCCTTGTGGGTCCTCCTCTATCAGTTTTATCCACGCGGCAATGTGCTCGGATCGCTCCAACGCGGTCAGCTCGGCACGGTGAAGGTTCTCAGCAATCTCAACCATCCACGCGTGCCGGTCACTGCCCTCCATGTTTAGGGCATAAGGGTTCTCGACCGCTGCGGTGGATGAAAAGAGAATTTGAGAGGGAATTTCCTGCCATCCCAGCTGACGGGCGGCAGCGAGGCGATGAAGCCCATAGACGAGGTGGTACGCCCCTTTGACGGTTAGGGCATTGGGAAGAATGATCTCCTTTCTTACCCATCTCACCCCGACAGGAGAAAGAAGACCCAATACTTTCATGGATTGCGCCAGATCGGCGACCTTATCCGGCTGGAGCGCACGCCGATCACGGGGAACATAGATCTCGTCTAGGGCGATCTGGGTTCGTTCCGCGCAACTGTTCGATGTTGGTTGCGGGACGGCGAGATGCGCGAGTTCGTTCCGTTCGGGCTCGCCCTCTGCATCCACGTGTGCGGTTCCGTCGGTCGGAGTCATGGTGCCACCTCAAGCTGAGAACAGCTCAGCGTCGTACTAAAATATCGACAAACTGTTAAGGACCCGACCAATATTGGCGAGGCCTTTGAGGGAAAGGCAGGGCGCAGTTTCCAGCGCCATTCAACCGACGCCCTCCCGCGTTGACGGCAGCCCCTCGCGTGGGGGTCTCTTTAAATCCAGAAGTCCTTGTGAATTATTTGTGGTGGGTTTCTCGTCAATTTGACGAAAAATTGAAACCCCTCGCGCGGGGATCTCTTTAAATTCAGAAGTCCTTGCGAGTTATTTGTGGTGGGTTTCTCGTCAATTTGACGAAAAATTGCCACCCCGGAAGAGCAAAGTGGGGCCGGAAAGGCGATTGGCAGATCCGGGCTATGCTCGCCTGACGGGGGCTTGGACCGTCAAACCCGGCCGTGGCAGTGCTTGTATTTCTTGCCCGAGCCGCAGGGGCAGGGGGCATTGCGCGGGGTGCGAGCCCAGGGTGCGGCCGGACCCGCCAGGCGCGGCCCGCCACGATCGGCACCGTTTCCGCGGCGCTGAGTGCGGGGCTGCGGCGCGGCCGGCCGGCCGGCCGTGCTGGTGGCGCGAGGTTCCTCGGCCATCGCCTCATCGGGTTCGGCGCCTGCCATGGCGTAAGCCGGCGGCGCCGGCTGCACGCGCAATTCAACGTGGCTCAATACCGAGGTGACGTGCTGGCGCAGATTGGCCAACATCGCCTCGAACAATTCGAAGGCCTCGCGCTTGTACTCGTTCAACGGATCGCGCTGGCCATAGGCCCGCAGGTTGATACCCTGCCGCAGATGGTCGAGCGACAGCAAATGGTCCTTCCAGGTCTGGTCCAAGAGCTGCAACAGCAGGCTTTTCTCGGCCATGCGCATCAGATCGGGGCCATAATTGGCCGATTTCTCGGCCATCTTGCGGTCGGCCGCGGCGCTGATCCGCTCGCGCACCTCGTCCCCGCCGATCCCTTCCTCCTTGGCCCACTCGGCGAGCGGCAGGTCGAGGGCGAGGAGCCGCAGGCATTCGGCGTGCAGCCCCGCGATGTCCCACTGCTCGACGAGCGAATTCTCGGGGATGGCACCCGCGACCATCTCCGCGATCGTCTCGGCGCGCATATCGGCGACCGTGTCGGCGACGTCGCGCGCGCTCATGATTTCTTTGCGCTGCTCGTAGACGACCTTGCGCTGGTCGTTCATCACGTCGTCGTATTTGAGCAGCTGCTTGCGCATGTCGTAGTTGCGCGCCTCGACCTTCTGCTGCGCTTTGGCGAGCGCCTTGTTGACCCAGGGATGGATGATCGCCTCGCCCTCCTTGAGGCCGAGCCGTTGCAGCATCGAATCCATCCGCTCGGAGCCGAAGATCCGCATCAAATCGTCTTCGAGGGAGACAAAGAATTTGGATGCGCCAGGGTCGCCCTGGCGGCCCGAGCGTCCGCGCAGTTGGTTGTCGATGCGCCGGCTCTCGTGGCGCTCGCTTCCGACGACAAAGAGCCCGCCCGCCTCGACCACTTCCTCGTGCGCCGCCGCGATCTCTTCGCGGATCGCCGGTGCCCGGGTTTCGCGCTCCGCCGCATCCTCAATTGGTGCCAAATCGGTCTTGAGGCGCATGTCGAGATTGCCGCCGAGCTGAATGTCGGTGCCGCGCCCGGCCATGTTGGTGGCGATGGTCACGGTGCCGGGCCGGCCGGCCTGGGCAATGATGTAGGCCTCCTGCTCGTGATAGCGCGCGTTCAGCACGTTGTGCGGGATCTTGTGCTGTTTGAAGACCGCCGAGAGCGCCTCGGATTTCTCGATGCTGACGGTGCCGATTAGCATCGGCTGCTTCTTTTCCTGGCACTCCAGCACGTGCTGTACGATCGCGTCGTATTTCTCGCGCGTCGTGCGATAGACCTCGTCATCGGTGTCGTCGCGGATACAGGGCTCGTTGGTCGGGATCTCGATGACCTCGAGCTTATAGATGTCGCTAAACTCCTGCGACTCGGTCATCGCGGTGCCGGTCATGCCGGCGAGCTTCGGGTAAAGCCGGAAATAATTCTGAAAAGTGATCGACGCGAGCGTCTGGTTCTCGTTCTGGACGGTCGCACCCTCCTTGGCTTCGAGCGCCTGATGCAGTCCCTCCGAGTAGCGCCGGCCCTCCATCATGCGGCCGGTGAACTCGTCGATGATGATGATCTTGTCGTCCCGAACGATGTACTCGGTGTCGCGGGCGAAGAGTTTGTGCGCGCGCAATGCCTGGTTTACGTGATGCACGAGCCCGACATTGTGAATGTCGTAGAGCGAGCCTGCCGTCATCAGTCCGGCCTTGCTCAGCAGCTCCTCGATCCTCTCAACGCCCGATTCGGTCAGAGCGACGGTGCGCTGCTTCTCGTCCTTCTCGAAATCGCCCTCTTCGAGCGCCGGGATCAACTTGTCGACGCGGATGTAGAGCTCGGAATTGTCCTCGGTCGGACCGGAGATGATCAGCGGCGTGCGCGCCTCGTCGATCAGGATCGAGTCGACCTCGTCGACGATCGCGTAGTGGAACGGCCGATGGACCATGTCCTCGAGCCGGAATTTCATATTGTCGCGCAGATAATCGAAGCCGAGCTCGTTGTTGGTGCCGTAGGTGACATCGCAGAGATAGGCCTCTTGGCGCTGCTGGTCGTCGAGCTCGTGGACGATGCAGCCGACACTGAGGCCGAGGAAGCGATAGATCTGGCCCATCCATTCGGCGTCGCGGCGCGCGAGATAATCGTTGACGGTAACCACGTGCACGCCCTTGCCGGTCAGCGCGTTGAGATAGACCGGGAGAGTCGCCACCAAAGTCTTGCCTTCGCCGGTCTTCATTTCGGCGATCATGCCGCGATGCAGCACTACCCCGCCCATCAGCTGCACATCAAAATGGCGCTGGCCCAGGGTACGCTTCGCCCCTTCGCGCACGGTCGCGAAGGCCTCGATCAGGACATCGTCGAGCTCGGCTCCGTCGGCGAGCTGTTCCTTGAAACGTTGGGTTCGTGCGCGCAGCTCGTCGTCGGACATCGCCTCGAGCTGCGGCTCGATCTCGTTGATCGCGGCGACAATCGGCCCCAGGCTCTTGACATAGCGATCGTTGGCGGAGCCGAACAGCCGCCGGGCTAAGGCGCCAAACATGGGACCCTCGGAGAGTGGGGACGGAAGGCGAGACGTGTTCGCACGGCGGCCAATTGAGAGATAAGCGGGTGGGGGTGACGTGTCAATTCGGCGGCACTGGTTGGCCCGGGCAATGCCGGATGCAGCTACCCCGCTCTACCCTTCCCGGCATGGGCGGTGGTGGTCGGCGATTTTCGGATCGATGACCCGGCGGTGCAGCGCCTTGAGGCGTTCGAGCGACGCGGCCTCGTCGGCCTCCCAATCAGCCGCGAATACCCCGCGACATCGGCAGCGAGAATCACGGCGAGACGGCAGGTCTGGCTTGCCTCGCTTCCCCCACCGCCAGGCGCAGACCCGAGAGAAGAAAACTCGCGCTGCTCGGGGTTCCGAAAAGGCAGCTCGCTCGGCACTCTCGGCTCCATGGCGCCTCCCTGATAGTGAATGATCCTACACCTACCAGCTCTCGGCACGCACTAAGCGCTATCATGTACCCGACGATTTGCTGCCCGGGGAGGATCCGGGAATTGCCCTGATGGCATGGGCGGTCTCCCGTTTATATTTTCATTGCATCAGCAGGAGGTGCGGCGGGCGAGGGGGCAGCATCGAGGAGGTGATTGCTATATCATCGCATGCTTGCCCGATCCCGTCGTGCTCACCCGGTTGCCAGCCCCGGACATTCCATATCTCGCTGGGCTCAATGACGCGCAGCGCCGCGCCGTCGAGGCGGTCGACGGCCCGGTGCTGGTGCTCGCCGGCGCCGGCACCGGCAAGACGC
>DATNKF010000044.1:0-5410 GCA_035603555.1 Allostellaceae bacterium | reverse complement strand
GGGACAGAGCTCGCCTTACGGCTATATGGACTGGTGGCCGATCTCGCTCTACGTCAACAACGAGCGCCCGCCCTTCAACGACAAGGATGTGCGCTGGGCATTGAGCAATTACCTCGACCGTAAGCAATTGATCGAGGTCGGTTATCTCGGCGCCAACACCCCCTCGCAATTGCCGCTGCCGCCCTACCCGCCGCTCTTGCCTTATTTCGACGCGATCAAGGATCTGCTGGCCAAATACGACACCAACGAATTTTCGCCCAAAAAGGCCGATGGACTGCTTGCCGGCAAGGGCTTCAAAAAGGACAGCGAGGGTTTCTGGGCGGACCCGCAGGGCAAGCGCCTCAATGTCAACATCATCGGCTTCGGCGCATCGGGACCAGCGATCGGCCCGGTAGTGGTCGAGATGCTCAAGCGCCGGGGCATCGAGGCGGGCCTGGCGCTGCCGCCCGACTTCGACAGCCGGTTCCAAAAGGGCGAATACGACGCTGCCATCTACGGGCACGGCGGCTCGGTCAACGAGCCCTATGCGACATTGCGGCTCTACCAGGGCGCCTCGATTGCCGTACCGGGCGCGCACCAAGCCAATTTCGCGCGCTGGAAGAACGCCGAATACGACAAGCTGGTGGATGAAGCCTACGGCACCGACCCGAACGACACCAAAAAGCTGAGCGCGATCTGGCGCCGAGCGATGGAGATCTGGCTACCCGAACTGCCCGACATCCAGCTCGTCCAGAACTACCACCGCATTCCGTGGAACACGACCTATTGGAAGAACTGGCCGACCGAGGAGAACGCCTACGTCAACGGCGCCCACTGGCACCTGACCTTCGCCATGGTGCTGTGGAACCTGCAACCGGCTTGAGTTTGCAGCGCGAAAAACGGCGCGCTATGACCCCCTCTCCGCCCCTGGGGGCGGAGAGGGTCGGGGTGAGGGGGGGGATTCCAGAGCGCCGGCTCTGGCCCACCTCACCCTCCCGTCGCTCTGCGAGGGGTCCCTCCCTCTCCCCCCTGAAGGGCGGAGAGGGGCAAGAACTCTGAGCAAGGCGAAGGATGCAGGCCGTTTATATCGCCCGCCGTTTCGGCGTGTTTCTGCTGATCGTCTGGCTCGCCGCTACCCTCAACTTCTTTTTGCCGCGGCTAGGGGGGCAGGATCCGGTGCGCGCCAAGCTCCTGCAGCAGGCGGCACTGGGCGGCTATGTGCAGGGTGGGATCGAGGAGATGACGCGGGAGTATGAACGCCGCTTCGGCCTCGACCGGCCGCTATGGCGCCAATACCTCGTCTATCTCGGCGATGTCTCGCGGCTCGACTTCAACTATTCGATCGCCAACTATCCGCGCACCGTCAATGAGCTGATCGCCGACGCCATTCCCTGGACGCTCGGTCTGCTCGGCACGACGACCTTGCTGTCCTTCGGCATCGGCACTTTGCTCGGGGCATTGCTCGCCTGGCCGCGGGCGCCGCGCTGGATGGGATGGCTGATGCCGCCGCTCTGGGCATTGCACGCCATCCCGTTCTTCCTGCTCGGGCTGATCCTGACCTACCTCCTGGCCTTCCAGCTGCCGCTGCTGCCGATTTTTGGCGGCTACTCCGCGGGCGCCGTCCCGGCACTCAGCTGGCGCTTCGCGTGGGACGTGCTTCAGCACGCCGTGCTGCCGGCATTGTCGATCATCCTGGTCGCGACCGGCGGCTGGGCGCTCGGCATGCGCGGCATGATGGTGACCACGATGGGCGAGGACTATGTGGTTTTCGCCGAAGCCAAGGGGCTGAAGGCATCGACCGTGTTCCTGCGATATTGTGTGCGCAACGCCGTCTTGCCGCAGGTCACGGCGCTCGCCTTGGCGCTGGGGCAGATCCTCTCGGGCGCCGTGCTCGTCGAGGTGATCTTCGGTTATCCCGGGATCGGCACGCTCCTCTACCAGGCGATCCGCGAGAGCGATCACTTCGTGATCCAGGGCATCGTCTTCACCGTCATCGTGGCGCTGGGCTTCACCACCTTCGTGCTTGACGTGATCTACCCCTGGCTCGACCCGCGCATTTCCTACCGGCGAGCGTGATGCGCGCCATCTATCGCTATCTGCGCCGCAACCCGTCGCTGGCGCTGGGCGTGGCACTGCTCGCGGCGCTGGCTTTGTTTGTCCTGATCGGCGGCCTCTTGGTCGACACCGAGGATGCGAGGCCGCTGTCGGCGCCGGCATTGCGGCCGCCTTCTTCGGATTATCCATTCGGTACCGACCGGCAGGGCCGCGATCTCTTGGCGGTGATGGTCGCGGGCACCCCGATGACCCTGCGCATCGGCTTCATCGCCGGGTTTCTCGGCGTCGGCATCGGGACCGTGCTCGCCTTTGTCGCCGCCTACTACCGCGGGCTCCTCGACACGATTATCCGCGGCATTACCGATATCGGGCTGACCGTGCCGGGGCTCCTGGTGCTGATCATCATCGCGGTATCGATCAAGGGCACTTTGACGGTCAATCAGATGGCGATTGTCGTCGCCTCGCTCGCTTGGCTCTATCCGACCCGCACGATCCGCGCTCAGGTACTGTCGTTGCGCGAGCGCCCCTACGTCGAGGTGGCGCGGCTTTCCGGCATGAGCGGACCCCAAATCATCTTCTTCGAGCTGATGCCGAACCTGTTGCCGTATCTGGCCGCGACTTTGGTCAACGCTGTCTCCTCGGCGATCCTCGCCTCGATCGGCCTCGAAGTCCTCGGCCTCGGCCCAATCGATTCTCCGACGCTCGGCATGACGCTCTACTGGGTCAACTTCAACGCCGCGATGATCAATGGCTGGTGGTGGTGGTGGACGGCACCGACGGTGATCATCCTGATGGTTTTTCTCGGCCTGTTCTTTCTGACCGTTGGGCTCGACGAGATCGCTAATCCACGCTTGCGGAGGAGCGCGTAAACGCGCCCGTTCTAGGCGTTGCAGAACTCGCCCACTTGACACACGGCTCGGTCCGGCATATTTGTCCAGTTGGTTATTTAACCTATGGGTTTAGCAAAGATGCAGACTCTTGATCTCAGCCCCCGGGCGGAGGCGCCAAAAGCGGATCTCGAACTCGTCATCACACGGATTTTCGATGCGCCGCGTGAGCTCGTGTTCAAGGCATGGTCCGAACCCGACCGGGCAATCCGCTGGTGGGGGCCGCAAGGCTTCACCACGGCTCATTGCGAGATGGACGTCCGGCCCGGCGGCGCCTATCGCGTCTGCGTGCGCTCGCCCGAGGGGACCGAGCACTGGCAGCGCGGCATCTGTCGCGAGGTCGTCGAGCCTGAGCGACTCGTCTTCACCTTTGCCTGGGAGGATGCGCAGGGCATGCCCGGCCACGAAACAGTGGTCTCGGTGACCTTCGCCGAGCACGGCGCCAAGACCAGGCTGACCCTGCGCCAGGCCGTCTTTGAGACGGTCACGGCGCGCGATCTGCATCAGGGCGGCTGGGCGAGCGCCCTGGATTGCCTGGCCGAGTTTCTGGCGCAGGGCTGAGACAACCAATCCACCACCTGCTGAAGGAGGTCGAAGATGCAGCACCCGATCGTATCGCACGACGAATGGCTCGCTGCGCGCAAGCAGCTCCTGGGAAAGGAAAAGGAATTGACACGGCTGCGCGATCAGCTCGCCGTAGAACGGCGCGATCTACCCTGGGTCAAGGTCGAAAAGCGCTACGTCTTCGATGGGCCGGACGGCAAGGAGACCCTTGCCGACCTCTTTGGCGGACGCAGCCAGCTGATCATCAAGCATTTCATGTTCGGTCCCGGCTGGAGCGAGGGCTGCGTCGGATGCTCGTTCGAGCTCGATCACGTCGACGGCATTCTCGTCCATCTCGAGCATCGTGATGTCAGCTACGTCGCCGTGTCGCGTGCCCCGCTGGCGGAAATCGAAGCCTTCAAGGCCCGAATGGGATGGCACATCAAGTGGGTTTCGTCCTGCGGCAATGATTTCAACTACGATTTCCATGTCTCCTTCAAGCCGGAGGAAATCGCCAAGGGCGAGGCCTATTACAACTACGAAATACGCAAGATCGGGATCGACGAACTTTCCGGCCGCAGCGTGTTCTACAAAGACGCCCACGGCGACGTCTTTCATACCTATTCGTCCTACGGACGCGGTGGCGAGGATCTGCTCGGTACCTACCGGCTCCTCGATCTCGTTCCAAAGGGCCGCGACGAGACCGGGCCCAACCGCAATTTGAGCGACTGGGTTCGGCACCACGATCGGTATGGCGATGCCGGGATTGTCGCTGCTACCGGACGCTGGGTCCCGGAAGCGTCGCGGTCCTGATCAACGTTCCTGCTTCGAAAGGAATGGCCATGGCAGTCATACAGAAAATCACGCCTTGTCTGTGGTTTGCCAATCAGGCGGAGGAAGCAGCAAAATTTTACGTCTCGATCTTCCAAAATTCCTCGGTAGGGGCCGTCAGTCGCTACGGTAAGGAAGGGTTCGAGGTTCACGGCCGACCGGAAGGATCGGCGATGACCGTGAGCTTCCGCCTCGATGGCCAAGAGTTCACCGCGCTCAACGGCGGGCCGCATTTCAAGTTCACCGAGGCGATTTCCTTTGTCGTGAGATGCGAAACCCAAGCCGAGGTCGACCGCTACTGGGAAAGACTGGGCGAGGGCGGCGATGAGCGGGCCCAGCAATGCGGTTGGCTGAAGGACAAATTCGGCCTCTCGTGGCAAATCGTCCCGACCGCCATGTTCGAGATGATGTCCAGCCCGGACAAGGAAAAATCCGGCCGTACCATGCAAGCGATGCTGCAGATGAAGAAGTTGGACCTGCCGGCGCTGCGCCGGGCTTACGAAGGGAATTGCTGAATGCCTGACGAACTCACCTTCTACACGCATCCGATGTCGCGCGGCCGGATCGCCCGGTGGATGCTCGAGGAAATCGGCCGGCCCTATCGCACCGAGCTGCTCGATTACGCCACGACGATGAAGGCACCCGCCTATCTCTCGATCAACCCGATGGGCAAAGTGCCGGCGATCCGGCATGGCGATACCGTCGTCACCGAGGCGGCTGCTATCTGCGCCTATCTCGCCGATGCGTTTCCGGAGGCTCGCCTGGCGCCGCCGCCGGGCGACCGGCTGCGCGGTCCTTATTATCGCTGGCTATTCTTTGTCGCCGGCCCGCTCGAGGCGGCCGCCGCCAACAAAATAATGGGTTTCGCGGTGCCGGAGGAGCGCGAAAGGATGATGGGCTACGGCCGCTTCGAACACGTCATGGATGCGCTCGAGGCGGCGGTGTCGCAAGGCGAGTATCTGGTGGGCGACCGCTTCACCGCCGCCGACGTCTATGTCGGATCGCATATCGACTTCGGCATGCAGTTCGGCACGCTCGAGAAGCGCCCCGCTTTCGAGCAGTACCGGCAGCGCCTCAGCGCCCGTCCGGCGGCGCTGCGCGCCAAGCAAATCGAC
>DATNKF010000043.1:0-2312 GCA_035603555.1 Allostellaceae bacterium | reverse complement strand
CTTGCATCGGCAGAAGAATGCCGGTTCATAAAGCGTCAGCGCGTGCGCTACGATGGCGGCGCGGGAGTTGTCTCGCACGGCGCGAGTCCCCGAACCGGCCAGCAAGGAGGGGCAGGAGGTGGCGTTCAACTCGACAGTGTTCCAGAAAGAAAAGATCGTCCTCGGCGCCGCCGAGGAATGGATCGTCCGCGGCGGCCGTCATCTCTTCCCGCTGTTGCCCAAAGCCTTAGCCGGCATAAGGCAGATCGGGGTGATCGGCTGGTCGTCGCAGGGGCCAGCTCAGGCGCAAAATCTCCGCGAATCGCTCGCCGGCAGCGGCATCCGCGTCAAGGTCGGTCTGCGCGCCGGCTCGGACTCGATCGCCAATGTCGAAAAGGCGGGCTTTACCGAGGCCAACGGGACGCGCGGCGAGATGTACGAGGTGATCGCCGGATCGGACCTCGTCTTGCTGCTGATCTCCGATGCCGCACAGGCCGATAATTTCGATCGGATCATGGCGGCGCTCCGGCCCGGCGCCACTCTCGGGCTGTCCCACGGTTTTCTCGTGGCTTTCGTCAAGAGCGCCGGCAAAGCCTTCCGCAACGACATCAACATCATCGGGGTGTGCCCGAAGGGGATGGGACCCTCCGTGCGGCGGCTCTACGAGCAGGGCCGCGACATCAACGGCGCCGGGATCAATTGCAGCTTCGCGGTTCATCACGACATCGACGGGAAGGCGACCGACTACGCCCTGGCCTGGGCCATAGCGCTCGGCTCCCCCTGCACCTTCGAGACGACGCTCGAATTCGAATACAAGTCGGACATTTTTGGCGAGCGCGGTATCCTGCTCGGCGCTGTTCACGGGATTTGCGAGAGCCTCTACCGTTGGTTTCGCACGAGCGGTCGCGACCGGGACGACGCCTTTCTCGACTCGGCCAAGAGCATCACCGGCGCCATCAGCAAGCAGATATCGGCGGCGGGTCTGCTCGGGGTCTACCAAGCGCTCGACGAGGATGGCCGACAGCGCTTCAAGCAGGCCTACTGTGCCTGCTACGGCCCAGCGGCCGACATTCTCACTGAAATCTACGATGAGGTGGAGAGCGGCAACGAGATCCGCAGCGTGGTCAGCGCAGCGCATCGACTCACTCGCTTTCCGATGAGCGAAATCGCCGGCACCGAGATGTGGCAGGTAGGCCGCTCGCTGCGCAGCAATCGCCAATCCGAGATCGATCCGGTGACTGCCGGCATTTATGTCGCGACGATGATGGCGCAAGCCGATCTCCTGCAGGGCAAGGGGCATCCCTATTCCGAGATCGTCAATGAATCGATCATCGAAGCGATCGATTCGCTCAATCCCTACATGGATTTCAAGGACGTTGCCTACATGGTCGACAATTGCTCGACGACAGCGCGGCTGGGAGCGCGGAAATGGGCGCCGCGGTTCGATTATGCCGTGACCCAGAGCGTGCTGCCGGTACTGGAGGCCTCGCGCAAGCAGGACGAGGCCTTGTTCCAGCGCTTTCTCGACAGCGAGCTGCACCGGGCGTTGTCGGTGTGCCTCGACTTGCGCCCGCCGGTGGCGATCGCGGTGCTGAGCTGACGCCGGACCGCTATACCGTCGCGATCGCGTTGGCCGGCGAGCCGACCGCTCCCGGCAATCGCAGCGGCGGTGCCGTCAGCAGGAAGCGCGAGCGGCCATGGGCGCGCAGCCAGTCGGCGAGCTCGGAGAGGTGCCAGATCTCGCCGAGATAGACGCCGAGCTTGAACAGGCAATGGGCGTGCAGCGGCAGCGAGGCGCAAAAGTCCTCGCCCTCGCAAGGTCGTGACGGCATCTGCTCGACCGCGCGGTTGTCGGAGATCAGTGCGACAGCGCCCGATCTGGTGATCCAGTTCAGCAACCGCTCGTCGCGACCGTCGAGCCCGGCCCCAGGGTTGGCGGCGAGAACTGCCGCATCGGGCGTCTTGTTCATGTCGAGAATGACCCGGTCGTAGCCGGTGCGGAAGCAGACGAGGTCGCCCTCCTCGACCTCAACCTTGTCCTCCTCCATGATCCGCATCAGCCGGTCGTAGCCGACAAAGCTCTCGCCGCGACCGCAATGGCGTTCGAGGTCGATCATTACGCCGCGGCCCTGGATGCAGTGCGCCGCCATGTTGTCGATCGACAAAGCTATGGCGCCGACATGCTCGCCACGCTCGATCGCCTGACCGTCGCGATAATCCACCGGGCCGATGATGTGCTCGCCGGCGCGGTAGCCGTTATAGAACACGATCTCGGGCTTGCCGTCGCCGTCGGCGTCGAACAATTGCCCGACATGGGCGAGGCTGTCCCACTG
>DATNKF010000042.1:0-2161 GCA_035603555.1 Allostellaceae bacterium | reverse complement strand
GCTCCCGGAGCTCACCGGGATCAAGCGCGGCCTGCCCGAGATCGATATACGCGTCGGCATCGCTACCGGCGACGTCGTGGTCGGGAGCATCGGCTCGGAGCAGACGCGCAATTACACCGTGATCGGCGACGCCGTTAATCTTGCCTCGCGCCTCGAAGGCGCCAATAAGACCTATGGCACGCGCGCGCTGATCAGTGAAGCAACCGATCGGCTTGCTACCGATGCCGTGGAGACGCGAGAGCTCGATTGGGTGCTGGTCGTCGGCAAGACCGAGCCGCAGCGCATCTTCGAGCTGCTCGGCCGTAAGGGCGAGGTCGCGCGCGAGCGCCTGGAGCTGCGCGACGCCTTTGCCGAGGCGCTCGCCGCCTATCGCCGTGGCGCCTGGGAGGAGGCGCGTGCCGGGTTCGAGAACTGCCTCGCCATCGCCCCTTGCGACGCACCGAGCAAGGTGTTCCTCAATCGCCTCGCTCGCTTCCAAACCGCTGAACCATCCTCGGATTGGACCGGCGTTTGGCCTCTGACGGAGAAGTAGCCGGCGGAGGGGGGTACGGACTGGCTGGGGGACTAGGATTCGAACCTAGACTGGCGGAGTCAGAGTCCGCTGTCCTACCGTTAGACGATCCCCCATTCGCGGATCAGTCGCGCCCGGACGGGTGTCCAAACTCGCGCGGGCAAGCCTACCCCGATAGCACATCGATCCGGCGTTGGGTAGAGGCTCGCCCATGATCGTTGCGTCCCTATTGCAAGGTTTTGATTTGGCGCCCGGCTGCGATAGCATTGCCGTCCAGTGCAATTGGATGGTCCGCCAGCAGTGGAGAAGCCGCTCAGCAACGGGGAATGGGTCGGAAGTGCCCCCCCTCTGCCTGGTCCGCACCGATTTCCGGAGCCGGGCAGGAAGCTGGCGCGCACACCGATGCAACTCGAGCCGGCCGCTTCCGGGGATTTTCCGATCGCGAACCCGGCGCCGGTCGCACGCCGCTTTGCTCCGCAATTCGCGGCACTCGATCTCGGCACGAACAATTGCCGGCTGCTCGTCGCGCGGCCGGCCGGCGTAGGCTTTCGCGTTGTCGACGCCTTTTCCCGCATCGTCCGACTGGGCGAAGGGCTTTCCGCAACCGGCGCCCTGTCCCAGGAGGCGATGGAGCGTACCCTTGACGCGTTGAGGGTCTGCGCCGCGAAAATTTCAGCGCGCAGCGTCGCCGGCGCGCGCTATGTCGCCACCGAGGCGTGCCGCCGAGCAGCCAACTGCGAGGACTTCCTGGCCCGAGTGGAGGAGGAGGTCGGGCTCGATATCGAGATCATCTCGACCGCCGAGGAGGCGCGACTCGTGGTCGCCGGCTGCGGACCGTTGCTCCATCCCCGCATCCCTTACGCGATCGTATTCGACATCGGCGGGGGCTCGACGGAAGTTGTCTGGCTGCGGCTTTGGCGGGGACCCGACGGGCGCCGGCGCCCCGAGATCCTCGGCTCCGTCTCCCTCCCCTTCGGCGTGGTCACCCTGACCGATCGGTTCGGTGGGACCGAGGTCTCGACCGCGACTTACCGGGCGATGGTCGCCGAGGCGACCGCAGCTCTAACGCCGTTCGAGCGCACTTATCGTATCCGTCGCCATGTTTACGCCGATCGAGTCCAGATGCTGGGCAGCTCGGGCACGGTGACGACATTGGCGGGCATCCATATGGCGCTGCCGCGCTATATTCGCGCACTCGTCGACGGCAGCATGTTGACCTTTGAGCAGATCGCAGCCGTTTCGGCCTATCTCGCCGGGCTCGACTTTGCCGGCCGTGCCGCCAACCCGTGCATCGGCCACGAGCGCGCCGATCTGGTGCTCAGCGGCTGCGCCGTCCTCGACGCGATCTGTGCGACCTGGCCCGTTGGTCGCTTGCGGGTCGCCGACCGGGGGGTGCGCGAGGGCATTCTCCTCGACCTTATGCAGGGGTGATGATGGCCAGGCGCGGCCCGCCCGGCGGGCGGCTTCCGGCCGTCACGGTCCGCAGCGCGCGCCGGCGCAAACCATCCTCGACCCGCTGGCTGTCGCGCCAGCTCAACGACCCCTACGTCGCCGAGGCGCGTCGGCTCGGCTACCGCTCGCGCGCCGCCTTCAAGCTGATCGAGCTCGATCAACGCTTGCGGCTGCTGCGGCCGGGTCAGCGGGTCGTCG
>DATNKF010000041.1:0-6359 GCA_035603555.1 Allostellaceae bacterium | reverse complement strand
GTGCGCAGCGCTGGCGCGATCCGGCGGGGCCGCTCATCCGCCCAGAGCAGGATGTGCGTGTCGATCAGCAGCCGCACCGAGCCTACTCGAAATACTTCTGCAGCTCGGGCGGCAGGGACCCGTCGAAATCATCGGCAATGTAGGTGATTCCGAGCAGGTTCTGCCCAAATCGGCGCTTTTTCCGGGGTGGCTGATACGGCACCAGTTTTGCCTTCGGCTTGCCCGCTTTCGCAATGACGATCTCCTCGCCGGCGGCGGCGCGGTCCACCAGCTTGGAAAGGTTCGTCTTCGCATCGTAAATGTTGACGGTGTCTGTCATCGCTTTGCCTTCGGCATGCCGCCAACCTTGACCAGGTTGACCAACACGTAATGACGACGCAATCTCCGTGCAAGATCTTATGGACGCCGATTACGGGCGCAATATCGACCGCGACGGCGCCCCGAGCCTCTTCGTCTGGGCGACGGTGATGAGCCGCCCGGCCGAGGACCGCGCCATCGTCGACGCCGGTTTCAGTCGGGCCTACGGGTGCGGTTCGTGCAGCTTGCGCCGGGACACCGGCTTAACGTTGATGTCGGCTTCGTGCTGGCGGGCCTGCGCGAGGTCGTAGGCCATCTGCAGCCGCAGCCAGGTTTCCGCGCTACCGCCGAATGCCTTGTCGAGACGGATCGCCATGTCCGCCGAAATGCCGCTCTTGCCGTTGACCAGATTGTTGAGGGTCTGCCGCGTCACGCCCAATGCCTCGGCGGCCTCGGTGACCGTCAGGCCGAGCGGTTCTATGCAGTCGTGCCGCACCGAAAGGCCCGGATGGGGCGGGTTTTTCATCGTCATGGTCATGTCTCCTGTTCTCTAATGGTAATCGACCAAATCGACGTCCGTGGCGTCGCCCTCCTCGAACCGGAAGATGATCCGCCAGTTGGCGCGAACGGTGATGCTCCAGTAACCCGCGAGTTCGCCTTTCAGCGGGTGCAGCCGAAAGCCCGGTAAATCGAGTTGCTCAGCGCGCGTCGCTACGTCGAGCCGGGCTAGCATGAGCGCGATCTTGTCGGCGTGCTGCGGGTTCACCTCGCGCCGGTCGTCGTCTTCGTAAAGGCGGCGCAAGCCGCGATGTCGAAAGCGACGGATCATCGTCAATACATGTATAGTGACAATTGTCATTTGTCAACGAATCGCCGATTACGGCCGTGCAGCCGCAACGACCGCGTCGAACAGCTCTGGCCGATCACCGCGCGGGGGGCCGTTTATTGAACGCGCCGCCTCGCAACTCTGGACGCCGGCCCGGCATGTTTCGGGCGAGCTGATATGGCTTGTGTGCGTATATGGACCGAAGCGGCTACGCGCCGCGTCAGAAAAATGGCAGCACCGCTCCTGCGGCCGCCGCTACGTATGAGGCGGCCGTCTCTTAGCAGCCGGAAGCGCTAGGCTGACCCGCAGCCCAGGTTTCATCGCCGTCAGGCTTAATTCGGCGCCGTGGAGCTCGGCGACGGCGCTGACCAGGCTCAGCCCCAGACCGTTTCCCGGCGTCGTACGGCTGCGTTCGCCACGATAGAAGCGATCGGTCAGGCGCGGTAGGTCGGCCTCGGCCACGCCAGGTCCGTCATCCTCGACCAAAAGAAGCGCTCCGGCTTCGGAGTTGCCCTCAAGGCGGACACTGATCTGCGTGCCAGGCGGCGTGTGGCGCAGCGCATTCTCCACCAGGTTCGCGAGCGCCTGCGTCAGGAGTTCCTGGTCGCCGCTAACGATGACACCTTCAGCGATCGTCGCAATCAGCTGGTGATCTGCCTCCTCTGCATCCAGACGGTACGCGTCGGAGACGGCCTCCGTCACCGCGGAGAGGTCGACGTCGATGAACCCGGCGCGCGGCGATGCGCCTTCCACCTGGGCGATCCGCAATAAGGCGGAAAAGGTTTCCAGCAGCCCCTGTGCCTCGCCAAGCGCAGCGTCGACCGAGACTTCGTAATCCGCCATGGACCGCGCATGCGCCCGTGCGTCCTCGAGCCGTTGATAGAGCCTGGACAGCGGCGTGCGCAGGTCATGGGCCACATCGGTGCTGACTTGGCGCAGGCTGTCCATCAGGATCGCAATGCGGTCCAGCATCCGGTTGAGCGTGCCGGCGAGCCGGTCCAGATCGTCTCCGGTGCCGCGCATCGGCACGCGATACCCGAGATCTCCGCCGATAATCGCCTCCGCTGTGCGGGCAATCGTGTCGACCCGTCTGAGAAAGGCCCGGCTCAGCAGGGCGCCGCCAATTATGCCGAGCACCGCGGCGAGTCCTACCGTCCAGAGAAAGGCGGTGGCGATCGCCTTCTTCAGATCGCCTACCTGCCGCAAATCGGTACCGACCGCGAGCAGCACGCCGCCGCTGAGCTCGGAAACCAGAGCGCGAACCCTTTCGGGCCGACCGCCATCCTCGGATGCTTGGGGCACGTCGATTGTGGTCCAACCCGGTTTAAGATCGGCCCTCGCTGGCATCTCCCCGGCAAGATGCCCGCCAACCTGATCCTCTATGAGATAGTCAAGAGCGCCGGCGCCTTGCCCGCGCGCCCGCACCACGTCGATCAGATGAGCCAAGCCATCAGCTTGGAACTCCTCGCGCAGGAACGCCGCCTCGGTCTCGATTCGGGCCGTCATTTGCTCCTGCAACGCCGATCCCGCTTTCAAGAATAGGGTAACGCCGAGCACGAGCGCCGAGCCAGCGAACACAATGACGTAGAGTGCGGCAAACCTGAAGCTGGCGACTCGCAGCAGCCGGGGCAGGACGATCCGGTTCACGGCTGATCGGGTATGGGAGTGCGCAGCGCGTAGCCGGCTCCTCGTACTGTGTAGATCAGTTCCGCGCCGCCTCGCTGCGACAGCTTCGAGCGCAGACGACTGATGTGCGTCTCGACGATGTTGGTCTTTGGCTCGAAATGAAAGTCCCAGACGGATTCGAGCAGCATTGTGCGGGTCACGACCCGGTCGGCGTTGCGCATCAGGAATTCGAGAAGCTGGAACTCGCGCGCCTGTAACTCGACCGGCTTGCCGCCGCGGCAGACGGTACGCTGGAGCAGATCCATTTCGAGATCACCGGCCCGCAGCATTGTCGGCCTGTCGGTGAGCGGCGGCCGGCGGGCGAGTGCGTTGACGCGGGCGAGCAGTTCGGCAAAGGCAAATGGCTTGACGAGGTAGTCGTCCCCGCCCGCTTCCAGCCCGCGCACCCGGTCGCCGACACCCCCGAGGGCGGTCAGGAACAGCACCGGCGCCTTCACCCCCGTCTGACGGAGCGTCTTCACCAGGCTGATCCCGTCCAGGCCCGGCAGCATGCGGTCCACGATCAACACGTCGTGCCCGCCGTCGGCGGCGAGAAACAGGCCGTCCCGCCCGGTGGCGGCGAGATCGACGACGTGGCCTTGCTCGCGCAGGCCGCGGGCGACGTAAGCGCAAGTCTCCTGGTCATCCTCGATCAGCAAGACCTTCATCTCCGCCTCCGTTGCCCTTCGCCTGGTCTAGTCGGGCTCGCCTCCGGCGTGGCTCCCAATGATTTGGCCGGTCTCAGCATCGAAGACCACCGTTTGGACCCCGTTGGGGCCATTGGTCTCCACGACGATACGCGGCTTCTCATGTTCGACATCAACGCCTGCATCGAACGCCTTGCCGCCCGTCTGCTGCTCCGCGGTCGAGATCGCCTGCGACAGGGTTAGTTTCGTCCCCAGTAGCGCAGTTTCCTCCCGCGCCTCGCCGTTGTCCGCGCTGAAGGTCGGCCCAGCGACGCCAAGCATGAGTACGGCGGCGAGTGCAATGGCGGCGCTGTATTCGATCATCATCATGATCCGGTCTCCACAACAGTTCAAACCTCAGGCTTGTCCACCGGTTCGGTCGATGGTGGCGAGAAGATCGCTCAGAGATTGCTTGCAGGCCGCCGGATCCGGGCTACTCGCGCGCAGCGCCGCCAGCGCGCGATCGATGGCCTTGTCGACGGTATGCCACTCCGCCGGCGCGCGCGGCTTGAGCGAGGGTTCCGCTTCGTCCCAGGTGGTCTCGAGGTCCTTGATCCTAGCCTTCGCCGCCGCGAGGTCGCCTTTGTCGACCAGGGACGCCGTATCGACGACGATGCTGCGGAAAGCGGAGAGGTCGCCAAGCTTGGATGCCGCAGCCGCCTTGGCCGACGCGACGATCCCAACCGTTGGTCCAGGAACCCCTATGGAAAGCGCTGCAAGTCCAACGAGTGCCAATGCACCAACAGTCGGAAGCGGTTTCAGACTACTCATTGTGTACTCCCGTTTTGAGTTTTGCGACTTTGCGAACCGGGCGCCTGCTCGGCGCACGGACTCACCCCTCCTCCGCGGTTTTCGGGGCCGCTCTCGGCCCGTTCATACCGAGGCTGAGGAGGGCGACGAGGACAATTATGATTGTCAGGAAAACAACACTCGTGACGATCGTACCCAGACCCATGCCGCCGTACGGTTGGGCCTGCGACAGCAGATCGCCAAGCGACGCACCCAGCGGCCGGGTCAGCACATAGGCAATCCAGAATGTCAGGACCGGATTGGCACCGCCAAAATAGGCTAGAGCAACAACTGCAATGAGGGCGCCGAACGCGATCACGCCGAGCCGAAAGCCGAGCTGCAGCGCTTCCGTTGCGAGGTCGCCGGCGGCTGTGCCCAAGGCGAAAGTGAAGAGGATGGCCGCCCAGTAGAAAAGTTCGCGGCGCGTTGTGACGATCGTGTGGATCGAGAGCGTTCGCTCGACCGCGTACCAAACCGCGAAGGTCGCGGCCAGCGCGATGGCGAAAACGCTGGTGCTGAGGTAGAGACTGACGTCCAGACCATCCGTGAGAGCATCGGTGATTTGGGTTCCCACCACGCTGACAAGGACAACGGTCAGCCAATATCGCCAGGGGACATACTGCCGCGATCGCAGCTGCAGCAGCAGCGACGCAATCAATAAGGCGGCCATGACGCAGTCTGTGACGGTCCTACCAAGACCGACATGGACCGCGAGGTAATCGGCACCGGTCTCGCCTACGGTCGTCGACATGATCTTGATGATCCAGAAGGCGAGCGTGACTTCCGGGACTTTGTTAAGCATTGCGGCGAGGCGCCGGTTATAAGAGCCATCCAAGATAAACCGTCCCCGAAAATTGCAAATCTTGAGGCGGCCAGATCACGCTATGCATCTGGCGGCGGTTCACATGTTGGACGGGCCTAGGTTGCTCCCCGGTGGATGCTACGTTGGAAGTTCCCAATCTAAGATGCACCCGAAACCGTTCAGCTCAGACGCGTTCCCCTGGAACGCCGCAATAGACGGGCCTCGTCCCGGCTCTAACCGACCTCGAGTGACAAATGACCGCTTTGGGGTCAAACTGAGCTGTCCGTCGTGATAGATGCGCGAAATCGGTCCCTCGTACATTCCGGACCTTCCCTCGGCGCGCCATTTTCGCGGCTGGGTCGAGCGCCGTCAGGCGGTCGACAAACCCGCGACCTCTTGGCGCGCCACGGCATCGACCGCCCTGATATCACCGGGGTCGGCACCGGCAGCTTCGAGTTCGAGGCGGCGAGCGGGGTCTATACCGAATTGCAATGCGGCTCCTACATCTTTATGGACGCCGATTACGGCCGCAACCGCGACCGCGACGGCGGCCCGACCAAGGAGTTCGAGCCGAGCCTCTTCGTCTGGGGGGCGGTGATGAGCCGGCCGGCCGAGGACCGCGCCATCGTCGACGCCGGCCTCAAGGCGCTCGCCTTCGACTCTGGCCCACCACTGGTCTGCGACGAGCCCGCCGCGACCTACGACCGCGCCTCCGACGAGCACGGCCGGCTCACCGTTTCGGCCGCCACCAACCGGCTCCGGCTTGGCGACAAGATCCGCCTGATCCCCGGCATTGCGACCCGACGGTCAATCTCTACGACTGGTACGTCTGCATCCGCAACAACCGCGTCGAGCAGCTCTGGCCGATCACCGCCCGCGGCGCGGTGTATTGACATTCGCCGCCTGGTCATCTCGGGCCAAGCCTGCGTTGGGCGCTCTTCCCGCTGCACCTGGAGCGAGTTTTACGGCTGCGCGAAAGGCGGAGATCGACACTAGGGAACCTGTATTTGGACGGGGCTGCCCGGGTTGGTCGACGACCCCGATGCGATGACTAGGTAGCGACGGGGCGGGTCTGTTTCACCTTGAACGATTTCAAGGATGGGGCCGACAGTGTTCACGATCGCGGCACCAGCCGCGTTGGTCATGAAGTCTTCCAACGGCTCCAGTTCGCCGCCGCCATCCGCGCGGCTCGCTAGCGCGAGGACATAGGGTTGCATCGGGTCGAGCCCGGTGACCGACGCCTCCAGAACCTCTATCAGCCCTTGGTCGAACAGCGTCACGCTGGTCGGCGCTT
>DATNKF010000040.1:0-4688 GCA_035603555.1 Allostellaceae bacterium | reverse complement strand
GTCGATTTCCGCAACACCTTGATCGTGCTGACCTCGAACCTCGGCAGCGAAGCGCTGGCGAGCCTGCCGGAGTGGGCGGACGCATCGGCCGCACGGGAGGCGGTGATGGACGCGGTGCGGGCGGCATTCCGGCCCGAGTTCCTTAATCGCCTTGACGAGATCCTGCTCTTCCGGCGGCTCTCGCGCGACGACATGAAGGGGATCGTCGCAATCCAGCTCGAGCGGCTAAGAAGACTGCTCGCCGATCGCAAGATCACGCTCGAGGTCGACGCCGCGGCGAGTACCTGGCTCGCCAATGCCGGCTACGATCCGGTTTACGGTGCGAGGCCGCTGAAACGGGTGATCCAGCGCGAGCTGCAGAACCCGCTGGCCCAGCAGATCCTCGAAGGCCATATCCCCGACGGATCGACAGTCCATGTCGGCGCCGGCGACAAGGGTCTGGTGATTGGCGAGATCGTAACGGCCGAGGCGGCTTAATCGAGGCCCTTCCCTAACCCTCCTCCGCTCGCCGGGGAGGGAAGGGTGGGGGGCCCCGCCAGACAAGCGCCCAGCAATTCGGCGGGGGAAGCGTTGGCCGGATCGACCTCTCGGCCGTCTCGGTATTGCTGCACCATGCCGTTGATCCGCGCTGCGAACGCCTCCTCCACTCCGGCGTGATCGCGCGCCAGCCCGGCCTCGTCCTTCCGCCGCAGATCGGCCCCATCCGGGATCGCCGCGAGCTCGATTGCCGCGGCTTCGCCGAGCGCCAGAGCGCCCGCGAGCGCGCGCCCTGCGTCCGGCCACCCGAAGCACCGGCGCAGCAGGGTAATGACCGCAGCGCGCGCCCTGAGCAGCGCGCGCCGCCGGGCCTGCGTCATATCGCGCGGTTTCTCGGCCCTGACGACCCGGGCCAGTCGAGTGTCAAAGATCCGCCGCATGGGCAGCTTCCAGCGCCGTCAACCGCCGGTCGAAATCGCTCGCCTCGAGCGCCCGGACGTAGGCGTCGACCACCTTCGCCACCTCAGCCCCCTCACCCGGGGTGATGGCACCTTCGGCTACCGCCGCCGTAATCGCAGCCATGGCGTTGGCGACATCGGCTACGCCCGCGATCGGCGGCAGATCGAAATGCACGGGACGGTCGCGGCGCGGCGCAATGACCCGGTCGAGGCAGAGCCGCAACGCCAAGGCGTCGCCGCCGAGGGCGAGCGTCACGGCCTTGCGGGTCAGCGCCTCGGCTTCGCCGTCGAGCAATGTCTCGGCGGTGCGCGTCGCATGGTTTCGGCATCCCGGCGGCCGCCCGGCGGGGTTGCCGGAAAAGCCCTTTGTGAATTGCCCTTCCGGGGTGCGCTCCGCCTGTTTCTGCAGGGTGGTTTCAGGCATGGTCATCTCCTCGTCTCCGCCAGCGTCCAAAAGGCGTCTGGCCGGTTGATTGCTATAATAGCAATTGTCATGCGAAGAGTCAAGATCCCATCAGCCCCACCTCCTCGAACCTCTGAAAGCTTCCCAGCGGTTGTCGGTCAGACCTTCATCTCGAACCCTGCGGGAGCCGGTAGTCTCAGTAGGCTGCGAGCGTCGGAACCTTAGTTGTTTCCTCTTTCGGCCGGGAACGGCACCTCCGATGCCCTGGTGAAGGAAGTGGGCTGACTAGGGAGCCAATCTGCGTCTTGGCGGATCGGATACGGAGGGTCTGCAGGCGGTAGGCTCGACCCGCTGATGCCCAATTCGAGCCGCCGAGCCGGTACGATCTTCGGCACCATCCTCGCCGGCGGCGGAGGTTGAGCATCCTCGCCGATTGACGGAGGTGGATATTGCACGGCCCCCTCGATCTGGGCATAGGCAACGCCTGGATCAGCAAAGGCGATGCACCCAATGATCGAGACGAGCGCGACAAAACCAGTCCGATTGTACATCCCTGCCCCCGTGCTCTCGCTTTGCTCAGATTGCGGCTCTCGAACAGAGCCTGTCGTCGTTCCAAGCCGATCAGACAGCCGCCCAGTGCTTGATTTTCTCTTGCTCGCGGCGGAGCTCTTTAATTTCGAATTCGAGCTCTATCGCAAGGCATCGGTTGCCCTCGCGGAGCGCTTCTTTTTGTTCGACGTATCGCTCGATGAGCAAGTCTTGTATGTCGGTTATCCTGTCCCGTTCTTCCTGAGCGCGATCTTTGCTTTGCTTCATTGTCAGTCTCCTTCGCAACGTTTCTGACAATCCAGCGTCTCATCTTCAAAGCGCTGAGCAGGTTGGTCAGTTCAAGCCGGCTTGTTGATGATGCTGCTCGAGTCGTTCGAACTGCGCGATCACCACCTTACAGCGAGGGTTCAACACGTCGCCGTCTTGGTCGGGAAAGGCGCTCGCCCGGTAGGTCTCGGCAAAGCGCGAATTGGCGGCAGCTTCCTCTGTTGGATCGTCAGAAGCCGCGCCGATCAGCCGGTGAATCACTTTTTCGGCGTGGGCGACGCGATCGGTTGGGACACCGCAGCGATGAGCGTTCCCCAGCAGGAACCCGGCGGTCTGTGCAAGCAGGCCCGAATCGGCGGCCTCGGCGATGCCGCTGCCCAACAAGACGAGTATGGCGCTTGTGACGGCAAGAGCTGAACGCATGCGGTACTCCCATCCGATACGTCCCCCATCACAACAACACCGGAGAGGCCGGTTCGTGCCGGCAACAGTCCAGCGCGAAATGCTGATTTGCCGCCTTCTTAGCGTGTCATTTTTTGGACATTCATGCCCCAGCGAGGCTCGGATGCCGCGTCAGCCGGTGGCTCAGCCCTCCTGATCGGCGCCGACGACGAGGTGGCATTCGCGCACCTCGGCGCGCGGGATGCGCAGATCCTGGGCCGGGTTGAGCTGACGCAGGAGCAAGGTGTCGCCGTCCCAGCCAACGAACTGCTTGATCAGCACGGCGTCGCCCTCTTTGTAGACGACGACGTCGCGGCCGCGGGTCGGCGGCTTGAACGGGTTGACGTGCAACAGCCATCCCGGCTGGTAACGCGGCTCCATGCTGTCGCCGACCATGTAGATCGCGTAGGCCGAACGCACGCCGCCGAGATTGGCGGGCCGCGGGGTGTAGCCGATCGGGCCGTCTTCGAGAAACATCTCCTGATCGCCGCCGCCGCGTGCGGCGCTGCGAATCGGGATTTGATCCACCCCCCGACCGAGCCCCGTCCCCGCAGCCGATGAGGTCCCCGTCGAGGGCGGACGTCCGCGCCCGCGCGGCATCTCCCCCGCCGGCGGGGGAGCGCTGCTGTCGCCGGCATGGCGCAGCACCTCCTCCTGCGATACCCCGAGGAAGCCGGCGATTTGCACCGCTTCCAGAAGCTTCATCTGGCGCTCGCCCTTCATCATGCGGGAGACCGCCGAAGGAGCGAGACGCAAGTGGCGCGCGAGATCGGCTTGGGTTGCGTTAACCCGCTCCAAGGCTTGGTGAAACCAGGACCCGTCCATAATGCGTCCTTCGCAATTTGCTATATTGACATACGAGAAATGAACGTTAACATGCCCGTGTGATCGTGACAAGTGATTTAGTGCGAAAAAGGAGACGCGAATGTCAGGCCCGATGGCGCCGTGGGAGACCGAGGAAGAGGAACTGGGCTGCGCCTATCTATTGGACGAGTGTGGTGTCGGGCGGGCCTGCGGCGCTCCGCGTCAGGACGCCTCGCCTTATTGCCCGACGCATCATGTGCTGTGCCATGTCGCCTATGGGAGCCCGGCCGAGGCCAGCCACCTGCGCCAGGTGGAAGCGCTCGCGAAAGCCGTCGGTGGTCGCCGCAGCCGCGAGGGCGGCGCGCCTTCCCGACGCTTCTTGAAGCGCCTCGAACGCGCGGCTCGCGTTTTTTCATGAGGCGAATGTTCATGATATGTTCAGGAAGTTGACATGTCTCGCCAGCATTCGCGACGCACCACGAACCATCCGCTCGACCGCAATCTTGAGGGCGGGCCCACACCGGAACGCCGCAGCCGCGGCATCGTCGAGCGATTGGAGCGGCCGATCGCCGACGAATCCGGCCGGCCCTCCCGACCGTATCGCGCCATCGACACCCTCGCCGCGATGGAGCGCCGCGGCTCGATCACCGGCGGGATGCGCCAAGCCGGTGAAGATTTTCGCGCGCGCTTCGCGGTTGCGCAACTCGATCCGCTGCGCGCCCCCGATTTGTCGCGGCCGAGAGAACGGGGTGCATCGCGGTTCAAGGCAGACGAGCCGGGCATGCGCATCGAGGGGGCGCGCGATGCCGTGTGGCGCGCGATCCAGTCGGTCGGCGGCCCCGTTTCGCCTGCCGGCTCGTGCCTGTGGCACGTCGTCGGCTGGGAGCAATCGCTGAAAGAATGGGCGCTCGAGCAGGGATGGAGCGGTCGGCGGGTCAGCCAGGAAACGGCATCCGGCATCCTGATCGCTGCCCTTGGCGCACTCGAGATGCATTTCGGGATCAAGCGAGGTTGCGATATCCGCATTTTATGATTGACAAGTCCGGATCGATCTGATAGGAATCGGCGAAATTGGCGGAAGCGGCGACGGCGCGGCTGGTGCGCCGTGGTGAACCGGCCTTCAAGGCAATCCGCAGCGCAACCCCAGGGATCATTCTCGGGCGAAGCGCATCAGGCCTTAGGCGCTGGCGATCATCAATGATCGTGCGCGAGGCTCCTTCAGACCTCCGTCCATACAGTGGTATGATAGGATGAAAAACGAAACGCACGAGTTCGTTAGGCGTGCCGCT
>DATNKF010000039.1:0-2067 GCA_035603555.1 Allostellaceae bacterium | reverse complement strand
GGAGGCTCGAGTATGACGCAATGGCCGAGACGTTGCCGTTGACCGACGCTAAAGGCACGGTGACCGCCACGGTATTCACGGTCGCCTACCTCACCGCCGCGCCGGGACGCGAGCGGCCGGTCAGCTTCGTCTTCAACGGCGGCCCCGGAGCCGCCTCGGTCTTCCTGCATCTGGGCGCGCTCGGGCCGCGAATCATGGAGACGCCGGCGAACGGCACGGTCCCGGCACCGCCGGTTCGCCTGGTCGACAACGCGGCGACATGGCTCGGCTTCACCGATCTCGTCTTCGTCGACCCGGTCGGGACCGGCTTCAGCCGCGGCAAGGGCAAGGAGGAAAATCCGGACAAGCCGTTCTGGGACATGCGCGCCGACATCACCTCGCTCGGCACGGTGATCCGCCTTTGGCTGACCCGGCATGAGCGCTGGACTTCGCCGATCTTCCTTGTCGGCGAGAGCTATGGCGGATTTCGGGCGGCGACGCTGGCGCAGTCGCTGCCGCGCGACGTCGGCGTCACGGTCAACGGGCTAGTGCTGGTCTCGCCGGCGCTCGACCTCTCGGCATTGCATCAGGACGAGCGCGATCTCCTGGCCGCCGCGTTTTTTCTGCCGTCCTACGCCGCGACCGCCGCTATCCATGCGCCGCGGCCGGACCGAGACCGAGCCGGGGTCGAGCGCTTTGCGCTCTCCGACTATCTCGTCGGTCTCGCCGGTCTCAAGGGCGAACCGCCGCCCGGCGACCCGTTCATAACCAAGGTCGCCGAAATGGCGGGGGTATCCGAGGATGTTGTTCGCCATCACCGCGGACGCATTCCGCGCCACGTCTTCGCCCACGAGGTTCGGCGCGGTGCCGGCGAAGTCGTCAGCCTCTACGATAGCACCATCGTACGGCCTGCCCGGCCCGACGAACAACGGGACGAGGATGCGGCCGACCCCGTGCTCCAGCCGGCCGTCGCCGCCTATGGGGCCGCCTTCAACGCCTATGCCGCGGACGCCCTCGGCTATCGCACCGATCAGCCTTACCGGGTGCTGTCTCCCGAGGTATCGCGCCAGTGGAATTGGCAAGGCGATCGCCGGGGAGACGGGTTAGGTCTGGCGATGTCCTCGCTTGAGACGGCACTCCTGCAGCACCCGGCAACAAAGGTGCTTATCGCCAATGGGCGTTATGACCTGGTGACACCCTATCTCTCGTCGCGCTGGCTCGTCGACCAGCTGGGGGTCCCCCCGGGGTTGCGGGCCGGGATCCGGCTGCGCGTCTATGAGGGCGGTCATATGATGTATATGCGCCCGGAATCGCGCCTGCTCCTCGCCCGCGACGCCGCCGAACTGTATGCCGCCACCAGCGCCGCGGCGCCCTCGCAATAAACCGGAGGCGAGCCGCACTCGTCCGCCCGATGAGTGCCACCTCTGCCCGTTCACCCGATCCCAAAGCTCACCAACGGAGGACAGCCATGGCTCTGGAAGTAAGGCGCATCGTCACCGGGCACGACGCCAACGGCAAGGCGATCATTAAGACCGACGAACAGCTCCCGGCCGTCAGCAGGCTGGGACGACCGCACATCGCCGGCTGCGAGATCTGGTCGACCGATCGGATGCCGGCCGACAATTCGGAAGCCGCCGACGCCGCACAGCGCAAAGGGTTCGTCACCCGCTACAACTACGTCGGCACGGGCCAGGGCACCGTCGTCCGGATCACCGAATTCGCGCCCGGCGCGCCGAAATTCATGCACCGCACCGAGACAGTGGATTATGCGCTGCTGCTGTCGGGCGAATGCGATCTCGAGCTCGACAGCGGCGAGGTGGCGCATCTGAAGCCCGGCGATGTCGTCGTCCAGCGCGGCACGATGCACGCCTGGGTTAATAACGGACCCGCACCCTGCGTTTTCGCCTTCATTCTGATCGACGCCGAGCCCGCCACCGTGGCAGGGCAGGAGCTGCGCACGCATTTCCCGGCACCCTGAGCCACCCACCCTACGCTCGTAATCGTGCGAGGTACCGGGCCGCGCGTAGCCGGGCACGCACCCGCCGCGCGATGCGCGCGCCCTCGGCGGGCGCGATTTCGCCGCGTGCA
>DATNKF010000038.1:0-12254 GCA_035603555.1 Allostellaceae bacterium | reverse complement strand
GCTTCCTCCGGCACGTAGTGGCCGCAGGGCAGCGCGCCGCCCCGGGCATCGGTCGCGTAACCGCGTTGCCACACCGCAAGCACGTCACCGTGGACACCTTCGGTGTGGCTACGCGCCCCCCAAATCACCAATAACGGAACGGTGATCTTGCGCCCGGCCTCGAAGTCGGCCTTGTCCATTTCGAAGTCGCAAGTTGGGCAGGCGCGATAGTCGGCGCAGGAGCCTTTGATGGTCTTCCAGTTAAAGCAGCGGACATACTCGGCAAATGCCGCGGGATCGAAGAAGCCGAGCCCGATGCCGGGCTTCGACAATTTCTTTTCCATGTACCACTGTGCTGGAACCGCAGCCATCATCCGTTCGGGAAAGTCGTAGGGCTGGGCCATTAGCGCCCAATGCCACGAGCGCAATGCCCATTCCTTCGAGGTGTGGGTCCAGATGTGGTGGTTGGGCAGAATGTCGATCAGCGCAGCGCGCTTCACCCGGTCGGGATGGTCGAGGCACATGCGGGCGGTGGTGCGGGCGCCTCGGTCATGCCCGGCGACAAAGAATTCGCGATAGCCGAGCGTCTCCATAACCTCGACCTGGTCCTGTGCCATCGCCCTGAACGAATAGTTGATGTTGTTTTCGCCGCCATCATCGGGGCCGACGCTGTCGCCGTAGCCGCGCAAATCGGCGGCGACGACGTGAAACCGTTCGGCGAGACGGCCGGCGATCTTGTGCCAGGAGACATGGGTCAACGGATTGCCGTGCAACAGCAGCAGCGGCGGGCCGTCGCCACCGTGCCGCAGATGGATGCGGGCGCCGCTGGTGGCGATCTCCGTCCGCGTAAACCCTTCGAACATTCTGCCCTCCCCACTGTGCGCCGACCGGGCAATCTACCTCAGCGATGGGTTCATGTGCGGCTAAATTCGCCACCTGCCGCAGCGACAGTCGCACTGATGACAGCATTGCGACGGCGCACTAAGGTTGCGGCATGGACGGCGAGTTTCCTCATCCCGCATCCGGATTCGGCATCCTCGACCTTCAGCGGCCGGTGGTGCAGAGCTTGCCGCTGGTTCTCGCGTCGCCGCACAGCGGTGCCGAATATCCGGCCGATTTCCTCGCGGCGTCGCGGCTCGACCCGTTGGCCCTGCGGCGGTCGGAAGACAGCTTCGTCGACGAACTGTTTGCTGCGGCACCGCGCCTCGGGGCGCCCCTTCTCGCGGCCCGCTTTCCGCGGGCCTATGTCGATGTCAATCGCGAAGCTTACGAACTCGATCCGAGCATGTTCTGCGACACACTTCCGGGGTTCGTCAATGCCGGTTCGCCAAGAGTGCGCATGGGGCTCGGCACGATTGCCCGGCTCGTCGCCAGCGGCGAGGAAATTTACACGGAGAAGCTCAGCTTTGCGGAGGTGCGGCACCGGATCGAACGCCACTATCGGCCGTATCATCAGGTGTTAAACCGGCTGGTCGAGGAAACCCAAGCGCTGTTCGGCGGCTGTCTCCTTGTGGATTGTCATTCGATGCCCTCGGGCGTGGGCTCCGGCTGTGGACGAAGCTGGGCTGACATCGTCCTGGGCGACTGCCACGGCGGCGCCTGCGCCCCGGAAATCCTTGAGGCCGCGCGCCGCTTCCTCGCCGAACGCGGCTTTACCGTCGCGATCAACGCGCCCTATGCCGGAGGGTTCACCACCGACCACTACGGGCGTCCGGACCTGCACCGTCACGCGCTGCAGATCGAAATCAATCGGGCGCTCTACATGAATGAGCAGAACTATCGCCGGAAACCGTATTTCGCGCGGCTGGCGCGGGAGCTGACCGAGCTTGTCACGCGATTAGGCCGTATAGTGGATGATTGCTTGGTAAGGCCGATCGCTACGCCGGCATAACCCAAAGGCGGCCGATTGACGCACCACTCCGGCATCCACACCTGATGGGTGCAGCTTCGGAGAGGTCGATGACCGCCGTCCGGTCGGATTTTGCCATCGAGCAAAACTGGCAAGCCTATAGCGAAGAGGAACACGCGATCTGGCGATTGCTGTTCGAACGGCAGCAACGGCTGCTGGTCGGGCGCGCCTGCCGCGAATATCTCAACGGGCTCCGCGGGCTCGGGGTGGCGGCGGACGGGATTCCAGACTTCCGAGGGCTCAGCGATATTCTCGACCGATCCACCGGCTGGCGGATCGTGGCGGTGCCCGGGCTTGTCCCGGACGACGTTTTCTTCGCTCATCTCGCTCGCCGGCGCTTCCCGTCGACCTGCTTCATCCGCCGCCGCGACCAGCTCGACTACATCCAGGAACCGGACGTGTTCCACGACATCTGCGGCCATGTGCCGTTGCTGATGAACCCGGTCTTCGCCGATTACCTGCAAGCCTATGGCGAAGGCGGGCTGAAGGCGCTCGGTCTCGGTCATCTGCAGCGCCTGGCCCGGCTTTATTGGTACACTGTCGAATTCGGGCTGATCGTGACTGAGGAGGGCCTGCGCATTTACGGGTCCGGGATACTGTCCTCGGCCGGAGAATCGGTTTATTGCCTCGACGACCCGCGGCCGCGCCGGTTGCGGTTCGATCTGCGCCGGATAATGCGGACGCGCTATCGGATCGACGATTTCCAGCAACTCTATTTCGTCATCGACGACTTCCACGAGCTGTTCGAAGCTACTCGCCCCGACTTTGCGCCGATCTACCGCGAAGTCGCCGCTTTGCCCGATCTCGAGCCGACCGGGCGCCTCGATCAGGACCGTGAATTCGCTCCCGGGTCGCCCAATGGGGGGTCGCGGAAAAAAATTGGGCCGCACATCAGCGCGGCCCAAGTTTAGGGAGGAAACGCCTAGAAGACGTACGGCAAGACCACAACCGGTGATCGTTACCGCACTGCACAATTTAATCCCTTTCGCCAGGATGTCAAGATGCTTTTTACAAACGCGTTGGCAATGCTGACGATTCGCGGCGAGATCAGACGCTTAGGGCACACCCGACAGCCGAGTGATGTGCGCCGCACAACGACCGAGATGATATGCTGTCCGGCGTGCGGCAGCATTGCACGGTGGCGTCAGAGCAGCGTCCCCGGCCGTGCGGTGGGAGACCGCTTGCGGTGAGGCCGGGCCCGACAGCCGATGAGACCTGGCTCGTCGGCGACGTAGGCGCCACCAACGCGCGGTTCGGTTTGATCTCGCCGGAACGAGAGGTGCTGCACACGCGCACCCACGCCGTCGCGGATCATCCGACGATCGCCGACGCGATCACCTCCTATCTGCGCGAGCGCGGGGCCTTGCCGATGCCGCGGCAAGGGGCGATCGCGATCGCCTCGGCGATCACCGGCGACCGTGTGGCGATGACCAACCATCCCTGGAGTTTTTCAATCTCGGAGCTAAGGTCACAGCTCGGCTTTGACCGGCTCGAGGTGATCAACGACTTCACCGCACTGGCGCTGGCTTTGCCGCACTTGGCGCCGGAGCATCGGTTGCAGGTTGGTGGCGGCGCTCCAGCGGCCGACGGAGCACTGGGCGTTCTCGGCCCGGGATCGGGGCTCGGCGTATCCGGCCTAATTCCGGCCGGCGCAGGGTGGATCCCGCTGGCGGGCGAAGGCGGGCACGCGACGATGGCACCGGCCAGCGACCACGAGAGTGCCGTACTCGACCGCATGCGCCGGCATTTCGATCACGTCTCGGCGGAACGCGTCCTTTCCGGACCCGGGTTGGTCAATATCTACAACACCTTGACAGTGCTCTATGGGGTGCCGTCACGGGGCTATACGGCGGCGCAGATCACCGATCCCGAAATCGGTGCGGCCGACCCGCTCTGCGCCGAGACCACGACCCTGTTTTGCGCGATGCTCGGAACGATGGCCGGCAATCTGGCGCTGACCCTCGGCGCGCGCGGCGGGATCTACATCGGCGGCGGGATCGTGCCCCGGCTCGGCCGAAGGTTCGCCCAGTCGCCGTTTCGCGCGCGTTTCGAGGCTAAAGGCCGGTTCAGCACCTATCTCGCTGAGATCCCGACTTATGTCGTCACCCACCCGTTGCCGGCGTTTCTCGGTTGCGCGGCGGTGCTGGCCGACTGAGCGGTCACGAGGCGCGCCCCGATAGGTGGAGTCCGGCAACGCCCAGGACGATCAGCGCCAAAGACAAGAGCTTCCAAGCTCCTGCGGGTTCGCCGAACCATAGGATCCCGATCGACGCGACGATTGCGGTGCCGACGCCGGACCAGACGGCATAGGCGATCGACAGATCGATCCCGCGCAGAGCGAGGGACAAGAGCGCAAAGCTCGCCGCATAGCAGACGACGACGGCCCCCGCCGGACCGATGCGGGTAAACCCCTGGGAGAGCTTCAATGACGTTGTCCCGCAGATTTCCAAGACGATCGCGGCAGCTAGATAGAGGACGCTCAAGAGTGCATCTCCTAGTCGGGGTGTGGTAAAATAGCTCGAATTGGACGTGTGGTGTGATGTGATGACCGAACCGGTTGAGCGGGGTGTCGCGGTCGGCACGCGCGAGCGATTGCGCATTCGTGCCGGCGACTTCTCGGGTAATACGGCGGGGCTGGCTCCCGGTAATGTCCAAGCCAATCTGGTCATTCTGCCAAAGGTGCTGGCCCACGATTTCCTTCGATTCGCGCAGGCGAACCCGAAGCCGTGTCCAGTGCTCGCCGTCGCCGAGGCCGGCGACCCGCGTATGCCGAATCTGGGTGAGGATCTCGATATCCGCAGCGATCTGCCGCGCTATCGGGTGTGGCGTCAAGGCGAGCTCGTGGAAGAGCCAACTGACCTCTTCCATGTCTGGCGCGACGATCTGGTGAGCTTTGCCCTCGGCTGCTCGTTTTCGTTCGAGCACGCGCTGGTCGAAGACGGGATCGAATTGCGCCACATAACCCGCGGATCGAACGTCCCGATGTATCGGACCGATATCCCTTGCACGCCGGCGGGTCCGTTCGCCGGTCCGCTCGTGGTCTCGATGCGGCCACTCAGACCGAGTGACGCGATCCGCGCGATCCAGATCACCTCGCGCTTTCCCTCGGTGCACGGCGCTCCCGTGCATATCGGTCTACCGGAGGAGATCGGCATCAGGGATCTGGCAAAGCCCGATTATGGCGATGCGGTTCCGGTGAAGAGCGACGAGCTGCCGGTCTTCTGGGCCTGCGGCGTCACTCCGCAAGCGGTGATCGCCAAGGTCAGGCCGGATTTCTGCGTCACCCACGCGCCGGGATCCATGCTGATCACCGACCTGCGCAATACCAAGCTGGCGAGCTTATAGGCGTCGCCGATGGAACGCCGGCCCGACCCCCATGCGCTGATCGACCGGATCGAGCGCCTGATCCATGTCGATGTCGGGCGTAACATCACCGGGCTTTTCGATGCCGCTCGAGGGGCGCTGTGGAGCGCTGCTTCGGCGTTGGCGAGGACGCGGCCCGCCCGGGTAGGGCTGATCACCGGTTTCTATGTTCCGCAGGGCTCCCCGCCGGCGGCGGAAACCGACGGGCCGGTGGGTGCCGCCTTGCTCGCGAAGGGGTTCGAGGCGGTTGGTATCCCGTGCCGAGTCGCGACAGACGAGCCGTGCCGCAACGCCTGCGCAGCCTCGCTCGCGGGCGCCGGGGTTCCGGAGGTGCCTATCGATGTCGTCGCCATCGGCGCTCCGCTCGCGCCCCTCATCGAGACCTGGCGCTACGCGGGGATCACGCACGCGATTGCCATCGAGCGCTGCGGGCGCAGTGCTGACGGCCCGCCGCGCAATATGCGCGGTCAGGACATCGGTTCGTACACCGCACCGCTCGATGACCTGTTCACGGCCGGCCCGTGGGACACGATCGCGATCGGCGATGGCGGCAACGAGATTGGGATGGGCGCCATCTCCCGCTCGGTTATCGCGGGGCACGTCGCGCACGGCGAGACGATCGCGTGCGTCACCGCGGCGCGGCACCTGATCGTGGCCGGCGTCTCCAATTGGGGGGCCTACGCGCTCATCGGTGCACTCGCCGCGCTTCGCGAGGATTGGCGCGGGACATTGCTTGCCTGCCTCGATGAGACAGTCGACCGCGCTGTGCTCGAGGCGACCGTCGAGCACGGCCCCGCCGTCGACGGGGTGTCGCGCCTGCGAACGCTGACCGTAGACAATCTCGACATCGCCACACACCATCGCATCTTGCGAATGGTCCGCACCATGGTCGAGCGAGGGCATGCAATATAAGGAGTTCGTTTTCGAGAATTATCACCACGACCCTGGGGTCTCGACCTTGTCGCTGCGATATCGTTTCGCGGGTGGCCCACGATTTGAAGAAAAGCTGGTTTTTGATTTTATACCGCGGCAACTTTCGCCGGAAGGGAGCGAGGTTCTCGATCGTATCTTCCGCTTGATATTTCTGATGTCCGGGGTCAGCTACTACAAAGCGTTTGTTCCACAGACGTTGATCTGCGAGCCCTTTGCGGTGGATTGCACCACCGCCGAATTCTTGCGGAAGTTCTATGAGAAAGGCCTTGCCGAGTTCGCCTTCAGGAACCGGATCTCGCTGCGGCGCCATCTTGAGATCCGGCGATCCGATACCGCGCCGGCGGCGCCGATTGCCCTCGACATGCCGCGGCGCACCTGCGTGCCGGTGGGCGGAGGGAAAGACTCGATCGTCACGCTGGAATGTCTCAAGCACGGCGGCGAACCGCTGATCTTGTTCTCATTGGGTGACGCGGAACCGATCCGTGCCTGCATCGCGGCGGCCGGGTTGCCGTTCATCGGGGTTCACCGCCGGCTGGACAGCGGCCTCTTCAAGCTCAACGCGGCCGGCGCCCTGAATGGCCATGTTCCGATTACCGGGATCTTGAGCGCTATCGCCTTGGCGAGCGCAGTGATGGTCGGTTGCGACGCGATCGTCATGTCGAACGAACACTCTGCCAGCGCGCCAAACCTGCGGATCGACAACACCGAGATCAACCATCAATACAGCAAATCTTTGGAGTTCGAGGAGGACTTCTCTGAGTATGTACGAAATCACATATCGCCCAGCATTGCCTATTTCTCGCTGCTGCGGCCGCTGTCGGAGATCGAGATCGCCCGACGGTTCGCGAAATCGCGCGAATATTTCCGAATTTTCCGCAGTTGCAACGCGGCTTTCCGCCAATTATTGACGGCGTGCGACAGAGGATGGTGCTGCAATTGCCCGAAATGCCGGTTCGTGTTTCTGGCACTCTCCCCGTTCATCGCAAAAGCCGAGCTGATCGGCATCTTCGGCAACAATCTTCTGGACGATGGGACCCAGCGAGACGGGTTTGCCCAATTATGCGGCTTGCAAGAATACAAGCCGTTCGAATGCGTCGGCGAAATCGCCGAGAGCGCCGCGGTGATGTCGCACCTTGCCGGCCATCCCGATTGGCGGGAGGATGCCGTGGTACGCCAGTTGCAAGTCGGCTTCACCGCGCTCCGACAGCGAGGTCCGACCGAATACCGCGCGCTGTTCGAGGTCAGGCATCCTCACCGGGTTCCGGATTCCTACATGGCCATGCTCGATGCGTGTGGCTGATCTCGGCTCGCGACGCGTCGCAATCTGGGGACTGGGCCGCGAAGGGCGAGCGGCAATCGGGTTTCTGCGAAAGCATCATCCGAGGTTGCCGCTGGTGCTGCTGAATGACACAGCCGAGGTGCGCACCCCGGAGGAATATGGCAGCAATATCACATTCGCCTTTGGCGCGGAGGGAATCGCCAATGCGCTCACCGAGGTCGACGTGGTCGTCAAATCGCCCGGCGTCAGTCTCTATCGCGACGACATCCGGTCTGCCCGCAAGAATGGAGTGCAAATAACCTCACTGCTGAATTTATGGTTCGCCGAAGAGCCCGATCTCACGACAATTGCGGTGACCGGGACAAAGGGCAAGAGCACGACCGCATCGCTAATCGCACATATTCTAGCCCGGCTCGACCGGACGGTAGCCCTCGCCGGGAATATCGGGGTTCCGGTGACCGAGATCAGCAACGCCGACTATGCGGTCATCGAGGTCTCAAGTTATCAGGCCGCGGATTTCGAGGGCGTCTGCGACCTCGCGGTGCTGACATCGCTCTACCCGGAGCACGCCGACTGGCACCTGACGGTCGAGCGCTATATTCAAGACAAGGTCAATTTGTTGATCCGGAGCAGATGTCGCATCGTCAACGGCGCCGCTAACGACGCGGTCGACCCGGTCATCGCCGGCTCGCTCGGTCGGAAATACCTGTTCAATGTGGAGAGCGGTCTTCACTCTGAGGACATCGAAATATTCGATGGTCGGGATTGGATTGGAAGTGTGTGCAATCCTTATCTCGCGAGAGCGCACAACAGATCTAACCTGTGCGCTGCGCTTTCGGTTGCGAAAATACTCCATCTCGACCTCGCCGCGGCACTCTATGCAGCCCGCGACTTCTGCGGACTGCCGCACCGGCAGCAAGAGCTCGGCGAAAGCGGAAACATCCTTTTCGTCGACGACAGCATTTCGACGATACCCGAGTCGACGATCGCGGCTTTGGCGGTTTATGCCGATCGCGATGTCACGGTGATCGTGGGCGGTTACGATCGCGGCATCGACTACGGCAGGCTGGTCGAGGCGCTTACGACTGATGCGGCCAAGGCCGTCATCTGCATTGGCGATACCGGGTCCCGGATTTATGCGCAAATGCGAGCGGCGCTGAACCGCATGGGTGGTTCGGGCAGCTCTATATATCGGGCGAACTCGATGGAGGATGCCGTCTTACATGCAATGCGGGTTACGCCGTCAGGCGGGGTGATCCTGCTGTCGCCCGCCGCGCCGAGCTATGGACAGTATCGCGACTACATCGAGCGAGGTCGTGACTTCGCCGCCAAGGCAGGGCTGGCGGCACTCTGAGCCAACAGCAGCCATACGAGTGGGGAATGGCTGCCATTCCATATCGCTAGAATGGGAACGTTTTCACGTGGGCCGGCGTAAGGTTAATCCAGCAGAGAGCGAGCGCCGCCGGCGCCCCGTCGCTTGCGGGGTGAAGCCGCAGGCGCGGAGACATCGTGATGAGCGCGAGCTCGCAGCTTCGATGGAGACCGCAAGCAACCACGCGGCGTGCAACGTTTTCGGCATGGGCAATGTCGATCGTATTTGCCGCGATCGCCGCGATCAGCTTTGCAATCGATCAGACCGTGGACCTGTCAGTCGCGGCCGGCGGCGGACACGGTGAGTTGTCGGGACCCGCCCAACTGCTCCATTCCTGGATCGAAACTGCCTACAGTCCTTTTGGTCGCGCCGAATAAGCCGCGTGTTCAGCCCTAACTCTCGCCGGGGCCGATCTAAGGTGATCGACAGTCACGCCGCCAGCTAGCAGACTGCGCCCGCATCCCTTATCTTGCGCCGAGAGGGTAATATGAAGGCGGGGTCGCCCGGTCCGAGCTGGCCGATTTTGTGCGCCGTGATGCGGCAGCTGCTCGTCGCGGTCTTGGTGATGGGCGCGCAGCCTGCGTGCACGACAAAGCCTTTCGTGCTCGACGGCGATGCAAGCTACGCGAGGGTCACCTACGCCGGCGACATGGAGGGTGCAACTGCGGCGGCAAAGCGGCACTGTGCACCCTTCGAACGGGTGCCGCAGTTCCGCGAGATCGATGAGAATGTCGCCTATTTCGATTGTGTCCGACCCTGAACGGCGGGTGTCGCCGATCGCATCTTGAAGCCGCGGGCGATCGCAGCAATCCTGCCCTAGCCCGTTGACCATGGACCGGACAGCAAGGAAGGCGGATTCGTGATGACCATCGAACTCCATACCTGGAACACTCCGAACGGCCGCAAGATAAGCGTCGCGCTGGAGGAGATGGGTTTGCCTTATACGGTGAAGCCGGTGAACATCGGCAAGGGCGAGCAATTCGCCCCCGGCTTCGTCAAAATAAGTCCGAACAGCAAGATTCCCGCGATTGTCGACCCTGAGGGCCCGGAAGGCGCGCCCATCAGCATCTTCGAATCCGGTGCGATTCTGATTTATCTCGGCGAGAAGACCGGAAAGTTTTGGCCGACCGATCTGCGCCGGCAAGTGCCCGTCCTGGAGTGGCTGATGTGGCAGATGGGCGGGTTCGGGCCGATGCCCGGTCAAGTGCACCATTTTCTGCAGGTGGCCGACGAGCAGGACCGCCGTTATGGTCTCGAGCGCTACTCGAAGGAGACGCGTCGGCTTTACGGTGTCCTCGATCGCCGGCTCGGCGAGGTCGAATTTGCAGCCGGCGAGATCTCGATCGCCGATTTCGCAATTCTCGGTTGGGCCTGGCGCCATGAGCGCCACCAGGTCAATTTGGCCGATTTCCCCAACGTGAAGCGCTGGTACGAAGCGTTGATGGCCCGCCCGGGTGTGCAAGGCGGTCTCGCCGTGGCCCTCAGCTAAGTCCAAGGGCCGGCCCTGGCGCGGGCATCTCAACCGTCGAAATTCGCGGGCCGATCGCCAGATGCTACGGACGCGAGGCCGCACCCCCCCAAGCGCGGCAAAGAAGCGTCTGCTCGCTCACCTGTCGCTGACACTGGCCTATGTAGCCACCGGCAAGCTCGCGCTGATGCTGGCCGTCCCGCCAGGCTATGCTACCCCGATCTTTCCGCCTGCGGGCATCGCGGTCGCAGGGATGCTGATCGGCGGTTCGGCAACCCTGCCTTGGACCTTTCTCGGCTCTTTCTTGCTAAATGTTTGGATCGGCTCCTCGGCGGGTCATCGCTTCGACGAAATCGGCGTCGCTGCAGCGATCGTGATTGCCGCAGCATCGACGCTGCAAGCCGCGGCCGGCGGCTCAGTCCTGCGGCGCGTGGTCGGCTATCCGACGCGCCTCGACAACGGTCGCGAGCTATCGCGCTTTCTGCTGCTCTCCCCGACCTTTTGCTTGACGAGCGCGACCCTGTCGTTGGGTGGCCTGCTGACACTTGGCGTCGTGGAACTCCCCCAACTGGCGACGAGCTGGATCTCATGGTGGATCGGGGACACGCTCGGCGTGTTGATGGCATTGCCGCTGATGCTCGTCGTCGCCGGGGAGCCGCGCACGCTGTGGCGAAGTCGCGCCGCTCCGGTGGCATTGCCGATGCTTTTGTTCTTCGCACTCTTTACCGCGATCTACATTCGCGTCAGCAAGTGGGAGCACGAAGACACTCTGCTGGAATTCCGCCTCCTCTCCCAGGAAATCGTCGACAAGATCGGCACCGGGCTCAAGGAACAGGAAGTGTTCCTCGAACAGTTGGAGCGGTCCTTCAGTGGGCCGGCACCGCTGTCGCGCGCCGACTTTCACCGGCTGGTCCAGAGCTTGCTGCAGCGCTTTCCGACGATCCAGGCAGTCAAGTGGGCGCCGCAAATCGAATCTTGGCAGCGTGAGGCCTTCGAGGCTGCCCAACAGGGCGACCTGCCGGGGTTTGAGATTCGCGAGATCGATGCGTCGGGGCGACGGCGCCGCGCCGCAGAGCGGGCGCGCTTCTTGCCGGTGACCTACGTTGAGCCTTTGAAGGGCAATGAGCACATCGTGGGGTTCGATCTCGTCTCGGAGGCCGGCCGCCGAGCCGCAGTGGAGGCGACGCTCGATGCCAGGACCGTTATAGCGACGCCGCCAATTCGCCTGGTTCAGGAGCACGGGGAGCAAGTCGGCGTTCTGCTCGTCTATGCCGTGCAAGAGGGTCCCAACGGAGTGGGTGTGGTCTCGGTTGCGCTTCGGATGGGCACGTTCATGACCGGAGTTCTTGCTCCCGTAGCTTCGATGATCGGTGTCCGGCTCGTCGATTTGGAGCCGCAAAAGGTCCTTCACAGTGACTTTTCTTTTGCCGCCGGTAACGCCCCCTTTAGCGACACGTTCAGCTTTGGCGGACGGCGTTATGGTGTGGAGACGGCCCCGACCGAGTCGTACATGGCCGAGCACCAAAGTTGGCAGAGCTGGGGTGTTCTTGTGATCGGCGTCTTCAGCACCGGCCTCTTGGGTGCATTACTGCTCCTCGGTTCGGGATACACGCGGCGCATCGAGACGGTGGTGGACGAACGCACGCGCGATCTGGCGAGAATCAACCGGCGCCTCGAGGTCGAGATCCGGGAGCGCCAGCAGGCTGAGGCTGCATTGCAACAAGCCCAGAGAATGGAGGCGATCGGACAGCTTACCGGGGGTATCGCGCACGACTTCAACAATCTCCTCATGGTGATCGGCGGCAATGCCGCGATGTTGAACGATGCCGTGCCGGACGATGCTGTGCGCCGGCGCCTCACTGCCATAACGCAAGCCGCCGAGCGCGGTGAGCGCCTGACCCGGCAGCTGCTGGCCTTTTCGCGCCGCCAGATGCTCCGGCCCGAGCCGATA
>DATNKF010000037.1:0-2552 GCA_035603555.1 Allostellaceae bacterium | reverse complement strand
GCGTTCACGCCCGAGATCGCAATCGACAGTGCGTATCTGCCGTTGCCGCTTCACGGTGATCCGGCCGATCGTCTGTTGATCGCCACCGCGCGCCATCTGGGCATGCCGATCGTGACGCGCGATCGGCAAATCGCCGCTTACGCGGCTTCCGGTCACATTCAGGTCATCGGCTGCTAACCGGCGAGCCGGCTCTGGGATTGCGCAATCGGTAGAGCACGTGGCGCTTGAGCGGGCCCTCCGGCAGGCGCGGGTGATCGAAATCGTCTTGCGGCGAGCGGGTCATGCCGAGGCGCTCCATGACCCGGCGCGAGCGCTGATTGGCGGGAACCGTCAAGGCGACGATTTCACTTAGACCAAGCTGCTCGAAGCCGTAGTCGAGCGCGGCTTTGGCGGCCTCGGCGGCGTAGCCTCGACCCCAATAGGGCCGAGCGAGCCGCCAGGCGACTTCGACGGCCGGCGTGAAGTGGGCCTCGTAAGAGACGGTTTCGAGACCGACGACCCCGATGAAGGCCGCTTCTCCCGGGATTTCGACGACCCATTGCCCGAACCCGTGCTCCTGCCAGTGAGCGCGCTTTCGAGCGACCCAGCCCGGTAACGGCAAGAGATACTCCATGACCGCCGGATCAGCGGACATCTCAGCGAACGCTACGATGTCCTCGTCGCGCCACGGACGCAGCTGCAGCCGGGGTGTCCGCAGCGAAAAGGCCACTGCTATTTTCTTTTGCCGCCGGCGGCGCCCATCTGCGCCAGAAAAATCTCCTGCAGCTGCTCGAACCCTTTGAGGGTTGTCGGCAGCCACGTCTTGAGCATAGCCTCGGGGTCCATCGCCTTGATGTTCGCCCGCAGCCGCTCCTGAACTTCTTTGAGCAGCTCCTCCTGCAGCGGCTTCACCTGCGGCAATCCGAAGAACTCCCGCACCTCGTCCGGCGTGCAATCGATGTCCAGCTTGATCTTCATCGCGACCTAACCTCCTTCGGCCTCGAACGATATCACGCTAAGGCCTGGGGCGGACGGACGATCTCGTGTAATCTCCCGGCCATGGCCGTCGACATTCCGTTTCGCCGCGAGTTCTCGTTCGAATACGGCCGGCTCGAGCTGGTGGCGCCAGGGGTTCGCCGCATCGTCGCGCGCAACCCCAGCCCCTTCACCTTCCGGGGCACCGGAACCTATGTCGTGGGCCACGGCGAGGTCGCGGTGATCGACCCCGGCCCCGATCTCGCCGAGCATGTCGCGGCGTTGCTCGCCGGTCTCGCGGGCGAGCGGGTGACCCACATCCTGATCACCCACACCCATCGCGACCACTCGCCCGCGGCCGCTGCGCTGAAGGCCACGACCGGTGCGGCGACCTGGGGTTTCGGCCCGCATGCCGGCGGCCAACGCGGCGAGCCCGGGGTCGAGGAGGGGGGCGATTGGGACTTTGTTCCCGATGTGACACTGGGCGACGGCGACCGGGTTGCCGGCAATGGCTGGCGGGTCGAGGCTGTCCACACCCCGGGCCACACCTCAAACCATCTTTGCTTTGCGCTGCCCGACAGCGGCATCCTGTTCAGCGGCGATCATGTCATGGGGTGGTCGACAAGCGTGATATCGCCGCCAGACGGCGACATGGGCGCCTATATGGCTTCGCTCGACAAATTGCTCGGCCGCCGTGATGCGGTCTATTGGCCGACCCACGGACCGGCGATCACCGAGCCGCAAACCCACGTCCGCGCCTTCATCGCCCATCGCCGCGAGCGCGAGACCGGCATTCTCAACTGCCTCTCCGCCGGCGTCGGGGATATCGACGCGATCGTCGAACGGCTATATGTCGGGCTGCAGCCGGGGCTGCGCCGCGCCGCTGGCCGGTCGGTCCATGCGCATCTGATCGATCTCGTCGGGCGCGGCGTCGTCGAAAGCGACGGGCCGCCGACCCTCGACACCGACTATCGGCTCGCCCGCTCCTGACGACCCGAGTAACCGCAATGGCCATCCACACCGAAGACCTCGAATATTTCCGCCCCGAAGGCTCCGCACCGCTGCTCGCCCGTTATTACCGCCCGGAGGGCCCCGGCCCCTTTCCCGCGGTGCTCGAGGTGCATGGCGGCGCATGGACCTCGGGCGACCGGCTGAACAATGTAGCGATCGGCGAGCATCTCGCGGCCCACGGCATCGTCGTGCTGTCGATCGATTTCCGCATGCCGCCGGCCGTGCGCTACCCCGAAACCGTCGCCGACGTAAATTTCGGGATCCGTTTCCTGAAGGCGAACGCGGAACGGTTCGCGACGCGCACCGACCTCGTCGGCGGCCTTGGCACCTCGTCAGGCGGGCACTTGCTGCTGCTCAACGCGCTGCGTCCGCGCGATCCCCGCTACGCCGCATTCCCGCTGGCCGGGGTGGACGCCAGCCTAGCCTTCGCGGTCGTCTGCTGGCCGGTGGCCGACCCGCTGGCGCGTTATCGTGCCGTGCGCGAGCGCGGCAATGAACGCCTGGTGGAAGCCCATCATCAGTTCTGGCCCTCCGAGGACGCGATGGCCGAAGGCAGCCCTCAGCTGATCCTCGAACGCGGCGAGCCC
>DATNKF010000036.1:0-4372 GCA_035603555.1 Allostellaceae bacterium | reverse complement strand
CGTCTCAAAAGTGTGGGAGGAGTGCAACTGGCTACAGGCGCTCGAAGGCGGCATCGACACTTCGCACGCCCCGATCCTCCATCGCGCGATCACGCCAAATGCGACGCGGCCGGGCATTCCGGTGCAGGGTCCGTTTGTCCGCGGCAAGGCGCCGATCCTGGAGGTCGACGTCACCGATTACGGCTATCGCTATGTCGGCATCCGTCCGCTCGACGACGACAAGACCTATGTGCGCTCGTACCATTTCGTCATGCCATTCACCCAGATCAGGCCGCAGCAGCTCGGCCGCGCGATGGGCGGCGGCGACCGGACGATGATAGCCGGGCACATCTGGGTCCCGATCGACGACCATAACTGCATGGTGTGGAACTGGATGTACAGTTTCGGCGAGGAGGGGCTGAGCGAGGATGACCGGATGGAGCGCGGCAACGGCAACGGCCCCGATTACGTCGAGCAATCAGGCGAGTTCCGTTCGCTCCGCAACAAGCGCAACGACTGGATGATCGACCGCCAGGTCCAGAAGACCGAGACTTTCACCGGCATCGACGGCATCAACACCCAGGACCGCGCGGTCCAGGAAGGGATGGGGCCGGTCGTCGACCGGTCGAAAGAGCACCTCGGGCCGGCCGACCGTGCGATCATCGCAACCCGGCGCCTGCTGCTCGACGCCGTCAAGACGGTGCAGGCAGGCGGCGACCCGCCGGGTGCCGACGCCAGCTATTATTCGGCGCGAGCGATCGAGAAGATCTTCCCCCGCGACGACACCTGGCGCCAGACCGTGCTGCCCGAGATGTACGCCGAGGAACTCCCGGTCGCCGCGAAATAGTCGTCACCACAGAGACACGGAGGACACGGAGAAGGGCCGCCAAACTCTCCGTGCACTCTGTGTCTGCGTGGTGAAACTTTGCTTTAGCTGATAATTCGCCGGCGGTCGGCGCGCGCCATCAGCCAGAAGGCGAGCGCCACCAGCACGAAGACGACTCCGAGGAACAACGTTGCCAGCGCGTTGACTTCCGGGCTGACCCCGAGACGCACGCTCGAAAACACCGCCATCGGCAGGGTCGTCGCCGATGGGCCGGTGACAAAGCTGGCGATCACCAGATCATCGAGCGATAGGGTGAACGCCAAGAGCCAACCCGAGACCAGGGCGGGGCTGATCCCGGGTAGCGTGATCCGTGCCAGCACAGCCCAGGGCCGCGCGCCGAGGTCCAGTGCTGCCTCCTCAAGTGTGCGGTCGAAGCCGGCCAATTGGGCGCGTACCAACACCGAGACAAAGCAGGCGCCGAACGTCGCGTGTGCGATCGTGATCGTCATGACGCCGCGCCCCTGCGGCCATCCGATCACGCTTTCGCCGGCGACGAACATCAACAACAGCGACAGGCCGAGAATTACTTCCGGCACGACCAGCGGCGCCATCAATGCAAATCCGAATAACGGTCGGCCGGGAAAGCGCGCAAACCGCGCCATGCTGAACCCCGCGAAAGTCCCGAGCACGAGCGCCAGGCTCGCCGCCATCAACGCCACTTCGAGACTGGTCAGCGCTGCTGCGCGGAAGCCTTCGTTCCTCGCGAGCGCGCCGTACCAGCGGGTCGAGAACCCGGCCCATACGGTGACGAGCCGCGACGCGTTGAAGGAGTAGAGGACGAGCAGCACGATCGGCGCGTAGAGAAAACCGAAGCCGAGGGCCAACATTCCGCCCCGCAGCGCCGATGCTCCGCTGCTCCTCCTCACGCCGCGCGCTCCTGTGTGAGAAATTTTTGCGCGAGCAGGATCGGGATCGCCAAGGCGGCGACGAGCACCACCGCGACCGCCGAGGCGACGGGCCAGTCGCGGTTGTTGAAGAACTCGTCCCACAGCACCTTGCCGATCATCAAGGTGTCGGCGCCGCCGAGCAAATCGGGGATCACAAACTCACCGATCGCCGGGATCAGCACTATGAGCGAGCCGGCGGCGATCCCCGGCAGCGACAGCGGCAAAGTTACGCCGAGAAAGGCCTGGAGAGGGCGCGCCCCGAGATCCGCCGCTGCTTCGAGGAGGCTCTCATCGAGTGCGGACAGGCTGCCGTAAAGGGGCAGGATCATGAACGGGAGGTAGGAATAAACGAGCCCGAGCTCGACCGAAAAAGCGTTGTTGAGGAGCGGCAGCGGCGTGGTGGTCAGGCCAATCGCGATCAGCAACTGGTTTAAGAGGCCGTTGGGCTTGAGGATCGCGATCCAGGCATAGACGCGGATCAGGAAGCTGGTCCAGAACGGCAGCATGACCAGGAACAGCAGGATCAGCCGCCACCTGCCGGGCGAGCCGGCGATCGCATAGGCGATCGGGTAGCCGACGGCCAGGCACAGTGCTGTCGCCAGTGCGGCATTGCCGAGCGCGCCGAGATAGGCGCGCAGATAGAGATCGTCGCTCGCGAGCAATGCGAAGTTCGCCAACGTCGCCTGGATTTTAAGACCGCTGCCGTCATCGAAGAGGAGCGGCGTATAGGGCGGGATCCCGATGGCACTGCGGGCCAGGCTGATCTTCAAGACGATCAGCAACGGAAGCAGAAAAAACATCCCCAGCCAGGCGAAGGGCAGACCGATCAGCACCAGCCTGGCCCAACGTCCGATCCCGATCATTGCGTGATCACGACCCCGTCATCCGGCGACCAGCTCGCCCAGACGGCCGCGCCGCGCGGAGGACAATCCGTGCCCGCCGGCAGCCGCGCTTTCATCGGGCGTCCCCCTCCGGCCACGAGGTGGACGATCGAGGCACCGCCGAGATAGCTGACCGAGGCTACCGTTGCTGCCACCGCAAATCCGGCCGGACGCTCGCGGCACAGCCGCAGCCTCTCCGGCCGCAATGCCAGCGCTGCCGCAGCACCCTCCGGCAAAGCAATGCCGGCGGGCGGCGGCAACGGGATCGGCCGATCAAAGCCCGCGACGGTGAGAGCCAGGCAGTTGAAGCCGGCGGTCAGCTCGCCCTCGAACAAATTCACCTCGCCGACGAAATCGGCGACGAACCGCGAGCCCGGGCGCTCGTAGATCTCGGCCGGGGTACCGATCTGGACGACACGCCCCCGGTTCATCACCGCGATGCGCGAGGCCATGCCGAGTGCCTCCTCCTGATCATGGGTGACGAGGAGGAAGGTCGTGCCGACCCGTTCCTGGATGCCGATCAGCTCGAGCCGGGTCTCGGCGCGAAGCTTGCGGTCGAGTGCTGCGAGCGGCTCGTCGAGCAGCAACAGCTTGGGCATTTTGGCCAGCGCGCGGGCCAAGGCCACACGCTGGCGCTGGCCGCCCGACAGCTCGTGGGGGCGACGCCCGCCATAATTCGACATCTGCACCAAGGCCAGCATCTCGCCGACGCGAGCGGCGATACGCTGTCGGTCCATTCCTTCCTGGCGCAGGCCAAAGGCGATGTTGGCGGCGACGTTCATGTGCGGGAAGAGCGCATAGGACTGAAACATCATATTGACCGGCCGCGCATAGGGCGGCAGCGCCGTGACATCGACGCCATCGATAAGGACACGCCCGCGGTCGGGAATCTCCAACCCGGCGATCATCCGCAACAGGGTGGTCTTGCCGCAGCCCGAGGGTCCGAGCAGCGCAAACAGCTCGCCCTTTTCGACATTCAGCGAGACGTCGTCGACCGCCGCCGTCGCACCGAACCGCTTCGAGACGCCGGCGATTTCGAGCAACGCCATCCCGGGTCAGTGAATACGGTCGTCATTCCCGCGAAAGCGGGAACCTAGGGGCCCAGTTCTCAGCGGCTGCCCTGGACCCTCGCCTTCGCGAGGGTGACGATTGAATGGCGAATTGCATGGAGTCATTTCCGTTCGGGCGATCAGCGGCCTGATTTGAGCCGCGTCCAGGCGCGCGTACGCGCCCGCTCGTAATCCGGCGAGGCCGGGAGATCGACATAAAGCCGGCGCCGCAAATCCTCCGGCGGGTAGACCGCCGGGTCGTTGCGGAGCTCGGGCTTGACCAGCATCGTTGCCGGGACATTCGGGTTCGGGTAGGCGACCCTATCGGTGACCTCGGCAATCACCGCGGGGCGCAAGAGATAATCGATGAAGCGCAACGCGTTCTCGGGATGCGGCGCATCGGCCGGGACTCCCAGCATGTCGACCGCCATCTGTGCCCCCTCTTTCGGGATCAGAAAGCCGATCCTGACTTCGTTCCCGGCCTCCCGCGCCCGGTCGCGGGCCTGAACCACATCTCCCGAATAGCCGAGAGCGACGCACATATCACCATTGGCGAGATCGTTGATGTATTGCGAGGAGTGGAACTTGCGGATGTAGGGGCGGATTTTTTCGAGGGCGGCCAAGGCCTTTTCTAGGTCGCCGAGGTCTTGACTCTTGGGGTCGAGCTTGAGATAAGCGAGTGTCGCCGGG
>DATNKF010000035.1:0-4973 GCA_035603555.1 Allostellaceae bacterium | reverse complement strand
GCCAATTACGGCCTTGGGTTGACCAAATTGCCCCTCGGCTCCTACGCGTTTGGGTCGCTCCTGGGGCAGCTGCCTATGACGATTGCCTATGTCGATCTCGGGGCCGCGGGAGAGCGCCTGATGGTCGGCGGAGCGAACTGGGTCGAGCCGACTCTTATCGGCCTCACGGCCTTGTCGCTGTCCCTGTTAATTCCGGCAATTAGCCATCGGCGAGCCCGCTAGCCGGCCGCCAGAGTTCTTGGCTCTGGCCCCCCAGTGGCCCAGTCGAGGAGTTCGACGGTGTGCACTACCGGCAGGTCGCAACCAGAGGCGAGTTGAGTGATGCAGCCGATATTGCCGGTCGCGACGAGATCTGGTCTGATCTTGGCAATATTCGCGAGCTTGCGGTCGCGCAGTGCGGTTGCAATCTCCGGCTGCAGCAAATTATAGGTCCCTGCCGAGCCGCAACAGAGATGCCCCTCCGGCACATCGATCGGCTCGAACCCGCCGGCCTCGAGAAGCTCTTTCGGCCCGGCGTGGAGGCGTTGTCCGTGCTGCATTGAGCAAGCCGAATGATAGGCGACTCGTCGCCTGGCGGTGATGGCACCCGCCACCGGCTGGCGCAGCCCGAGGCTCGCGATCACCTCGGTTACATCACGGGCGAGCGAAGCGATCCGCGCCGCCTTCTCGGCATAGGCAGGTTCGCTACGCAGCATGAAGCCGTAATCTTTGACCGTCGTGCCGCACCCCGATGCGTTGATTACGATGGCATCGAGCCCGGAAGCCAAGCGCTCGCGCTCCCACGCGTCTATGTTGGCGCGAGCCAATCCGAGCGCCTGCCGTTCCTGGCCGAGGTGATGGGCGAGCGATCCGCAACAACCAGCGCCTTGGGCGACAACGACTTCGCAGCCATGGCGGGTCAGCAGTCGGATTGTCGCCTCATTGATCTCGGGCGCCAGCACCTGCTGGGCGCAGCCCGTCAGCAGCGCGACCCGCATGCGCCGCTCGCCCACCGGCCTATGAAGGCCAGGCCGATCCGTCTGCGAGGCCGGCGCGACCGAGTCGGGAGCCAGAGCGCATGAAGGAGCTAACCGATCAGGCAAAAAACGTGCCCACGGTTTCAAGATTGCCGCAAACCACAGCGACAGCCGGAACAGCCATGGCCGGGAAAGAACCTGGGCGAGGATCAGCCGAAGTCCGCGCTCATCCCACGTCCGGCGGTGATTTTTTTCGATCCAACGGCGCGCATGGTCGACGAGATGCATGTAGTTCACGCCGGAGGGACAGGTCGTCATGCATGACAGACAGGAGAGGCACCGGTCGATATGCTTGACCGTGTCTGCGGTAACCTCTTCGACACCGGCGATCATATCTTTGATCAGGTAGATCCGACCGCGCGGACTGTCGAGCTCGTCGCCGAGCAGGATATAGGTCGGACAGGTTGCAGTGCAGAACCCGCAATGAGTGCAGGTCCGCAATATCTTTTCGGATTCCGCAGTATCGGGATCCGCTAGCTGCGCCAGTGTGAAGTCCGTCCGCACCGTCTTAACTCCCCTCGACCATGCGGCCGGGATTGAGTATTCTTTGCGGGTCGAAGTTCAGTTTGACGCGAGCTGCCAGCGCTGCGAGCGGCGGGGCCTGCGGCTCAAATACCGGCACGACATGACGCAGCGCGGGTGAACCACGGATCAAGGTTGCGTGTCCCGTGCCTTGCCCGTCGGGGCCACGGATCGCACCACGGATGACCGCCGCTCCGCCGTCCTCGGCTCCCGCGACCGCAACCCACAAGAGCCCGCCGCCCCAGTCGAGATACCAACCGGCATCGAGCCCCCGGGCGATCACTTCGCCGAGTTCGGCGCCGCGGCTGGGCGCGACCGAGACGCGCCAAACCACGCGGCCAACGGATTGGGAGAGCGGAGTAACATCGCGGATCGCGCGCCAGAATTCGGCGGAGGATTCGGCTTCGAGCACCGCCGCTTCGCAATCCGACGCCAGCTCGGCTAAGAGGCGCTCGCGTCGGAAAGCAACCGACAGTGGCGGTCCCTCGAGTCGAAGTGCGGCCATTGAGTAGGGTCCGAGGGATGAAATCGGTGTCGCGGCCAGAGAGGCAGGTAAGTACGCCGCGCCCGAGACCTCATGGGGTGAGGCCAGGGCACGGGTCAGGCGCGTTACACCCGTCGGGGGATCGAGGCCGTACAACACCACGGTGCACGCCGCCTCGGCCCGCGGCAGCACCTTGATTGTAACTTCCTCGAGCGCGGCAAGCGTCCCGTAGGAGCCCGCCATCAGCTTCGGGAGGTCGTACCCGGTTACGTTCTTGACGACTTTGCCGCCCGCCTTGAACACCTCGCCGCGGCCGCTGACTCCCCGAAATCCGAGGAAGTGGTCGCGTGCCGCGCCTGCCTTGATCCGCCGCGGTCCCGAGAGATTGCAAGCGAGCACACCCCCGAGCGTCGCCCGACGGGCTGCGGACGGCGGTAAGTCGAAGAGCCCCGCCCAATCCGGCGGCTCGAAGGGTAGCATTTGCCCGGCCTGAGCGAGCGCGGTCTCAATTTCCTCCAGCGGAGTGGCGGCGCCGGCGGTCAGCACCAGCTCGCTGGGTTGGTAATCGCGAATTCCAGTAAGGCGCGACAGGTCGAGCGTGCGCGGCAGCTGCAATGGACGGCCGAGCCCGCGTCTTGTCGCACCGGCGACCAGTTCGAGCGGTTCTTCGGCGGTGAGCGCCTCGCCGATCACATCGCGCAGTTCGCCAAGATCAGCGGGGGCGACGCGGGACACGACCCTTGGCCGGATTCAAAAACGCGGCAAGTCCGGAAATGGCAATCGGCCGGCGTGGACATGAAGGCGGCCGAGCTCGGCGCAGCGGTGCAATTGCGGAAACATCTTGCCCGGGTTGAGCAGACCGTCAGGGTCGAAGGCGCATTTCAGGCGCTGCTGGTGCGCCAGGTCGCTTTCGTCGAACATCGCTCCCATCAGATCGCGTTTTTCGACCCCGACACCGTGCTCGCCGGTCAGGACGCCGCCCATCTCGACGCAGAGCCTGAGGATGTCTGCCCCAAAAGCCTCCGCCCGCTGGATCTCGCCGGGCTTATTGGCATCGTAAAGAATGAGCGGATGAAGATTGCCGTCGCCGGCGTGAAAGACGTTCGCTACGGCAAGATCGTAGCGATCCGAAAGTGTTCGCATCCGGGCCAGGATATCGGAGAGACGGGCGCGCGGAATCGTGCCGTCCATGCAATAATAATCAGGCGCAATTCGCCCGACCGCCGGAAAAGCCGCCTTGCGCCCAGACCAAAAGGCGACCCGTTCTGCCTCGCTACGGCTGAGCTGGATCTCAGTGGCGTGGTGATCTCGGGCAATTGCTTCGACCCGGCCGGTCAACTCCTCGACCTCGGCCGGTGCGCCGTCGAGCTCGACAATCAGCAGCGCCTCGGCTTCGAGCGGATATCCTGCTTTGACAAACGCCTCGGCGGCGTGGATCGCCGGCCGGTCCATGAACTCCATGCCGCCGGGGATGATGCCGGCGGCGATCACCGCGGCAACGCATCTCCCAGCATCCTCCGTCGCAGCAAAGCCGATCAGCAGGGCTGTGGCTGTCGTCGGCTTTGGCAGGATGCGCACGGTAACCTCGGTGACGACTCCGAGCAGTCCTTCGGACCCGGTCATCACGCCCAGCAGATCGTAGCCCTCGGCGTCGAGGTGCTTCCCGCCGAGGCGGATCACCTCGCCGTCCATCAGCACCATCTCGATGCCGAGGATGTTGTTGGTGGTAACCCCATATTTGAGACAGTGCACCCCGCCCGAATTCTCGGCGACATTGCCGCCGATGGTACAGGCAATCTGGCTCGAGGGGTCCGGGGCGTAGTAAAAGCCGGCCTCCTCTACGGCCTGGGTGATCGCCAGATTGGTAACGCCTGGCTGGACGACGACGCAGCGGTTCTCGTAATCGATATCGAGAATGCGGTTGAACTTGGCCAGGCCGAGCAGCACGCCGTCGGCGAGTGGCAGCGCGCCACCAGAGAGCGAGGTGCCGGCGCCGCGCGGGACGACCTTGACGCCGGCTCGCTTACAGTAGCGCAGCACCGCGGCGACCTGCTCGACCCGCGACGGCAGCACGACGATCATCGGCAGCTGGCGATAGGCGGTTAGCCCGTCGCTCTCATAGGCTCGGCGCTCGGCTTCCGAAACGATAACGCCCTCACCTGGGACGATCCGCCGGAGTGCTTCCACGATCTCGGCGCGGCGCGACAGCACCGCCGCATCGGGGGTCGGCATCTTCATCGACACGCCTCGCTCGCTCCGGCGAAGCCCGACTTAGCCCTGGCGCGCCTTATACCGCGGATTGATCTTGTTAATTATGTAAGCGCGCCCCTTTCGCCGCACAATCCGGCAGTTCTTATCGCGCTTCTTCAATGACTTCAGCGAATTTACTATCTTCATGCCCATATTCCTCGACGGGGACAGGAACATAGGTAAGCCGCTGATCGAAGTCAAATTCGGACAGCGACAGGGCCTCGCGCCGGTCACTCGCCGCCCGATTCTTATGATGCCGCAGCGAGGCTTTGCTCGCCGCGCCGCAGCTCGGGGATGTCGTTGCGGCCGGAGAGGAAGGATTTGATGTTGCGTGTCGCCTGGCGCAGACGCTGGCGATTTTCGACCAGGGCGATGCGGACGAAACCTTCGCCATATTCGCCAAAACCGATCCCGGGCGATACCGCGACATTGGCTCGCTCAAGCAGCAACTTCGAGAAGGCGAGGCTGCCGATCGCCCGAAAGGCGGGGGGGATCGGAGCCCAGGCGAACATCGTCGCTTCGGGTTCAGGGATAGGCCATCCGGCTTGGCGCAAGCCGTCGACCAGCACGTCGCGCCGGGCGCGATAGCGCGCGCGGATTTCAGCGATGCAGTCCTGGGGACCGTTCAACGCTGCGGTCGCTGCCACCTGGATCGGCGTGAAGGCACCGTAGTCGAGGTAGGATTTGACCCGTGCCAGTGC
>DATNKF010000034.1:0-2185 GCA_035603555.1 Allostellaceae bacterium | reverse complement strand
GAGGGCACCCACGATATCCACGCCCTGATCCTCGGCCGCGCCCAGACCGGTATCGCGGCATTTTCCGCCTGACGTCCGCTATGTCGCGCCCCTCTACCGGGGCGGGGTCGCCGAGATCACGAGATCGAGCCCTGGCATGATCGTCCCCACCGTGCTAGGTATTACCGGAGTTGTATACAGGTATTACGGCGGCAATATGACAAAGATCACGACGAAAGGTCAGGTGACGATCCCGAAGCGACTACGCGAACACCTCGGTCTCAAACCGGGGGCAAATGTCGATTTCGAGCTCGCCGATGACGGCCGCGTGTTCCTGAAAACGCATGGTCCAAAGCCGGAGAGCCGCTTTGCCCGGCTGCGCGGTAGCGCCAAGCTTGGCATGACGACGGACGAAATCATGGCTCTAACGCGAGGCGAGCATATCGATTGATCCTCGTCGACACTAATGTCCTCCTGGACCTGGTCACCGGCGACCGGCGATGGGCCGAATGGTCGCAACAGCAGCTGGAGTTGGCTGCCGCCCGAGACGAGATCGCAATTAATGACATCGTCTATGCCGAGCTCTCGGTGGGTTACGGGAGAATTGAAGACCTCGATGAGATGATCCGCAGAGCTGGGGTTGTGAGCGCAGCGATCCCGCGCATTGCCTTGTTCCTCGCCGGCAAAGCTTTCCGACAGTATCGCTCGGCAGGCGGCGTCAGGACCGGGGTGTTGCCCGATTTCTTCCTTGGCGCTCACGCCGTCGTATCCGGATCTCCGCTGATCACGCGGGACGTTACGCGATATAGAACTTATTTCCCGGGGATTATGCTGATCGCCCCGAACTAATCCTCCCGGCCCTGTCATCGCGGCTGGCTCGACCCGGACGGCGCAGAATTTGCCTAAACTGACAAGTTATTTGAGGTGCTCGCTAGAACGCGGCGCAGGAGTCGCGGGTGATGATGCCGACCGATTGGTGGTGGAACCGCGCTTTGTAAGCCTCGATCACCGCCGACAGCCGCCGTGCCAGATCGAGGGTTCGCGGGGCCGCGACGAGCAGGATCTTGGTCCGGTTGCCGGCGATCCGCCCGGTCTGCGGGTTGCGCCATTGGCCGTCACCGTCGAAGACGGTGAAGCCGTCGGGGAAGTTGGGTGTGATGGTTAGCGCGGCAAACTCGGCCCATTCGGCATCGGTCAGCGGCTCGCGCCCTCTAATGCCGCGGGCGAAGAACAATTCGGCGACGAGCATCCGCTGCTCCGTCGGCAGCAGGCAGGAATACGCAGCGGCCTCTGAGGATGGAGGCGCCGGTTGCGTCGGTGACACGGCACAGCCTGACAGAAACACGAAAAGCAGCGCGGCCGCCAGACTGGAATACGCCTCACTTCGTGACGAGATTGCTTCGGCGCTGCGCACCTCGCAATGACAACCCTTTTTGTCATTGCGAACGAAGTGAAGCAATCCCGAGCTGAGCTGGGCCGGCTACTCTGCGGCCATCCTGGCAGCGACCGGTTCGACCTTGGCCGCACAGAATTTGTATTCGGGGATTTTGCCGAAGGGGTCGAGCTGCGGATTGGTCAGCACATTGGCAGCGGCTTCGGCATAGCAGAACGGGATGAACACCTGGCCCGGGGCGACCGCGCTGTCGCTGCGCGCCTTCAATTCGATCGTGCCGCGGCGGGTGGTGACCCGGATGTGATCGCCGGCGGCGATGCCGAGCCGGCGCAGCTCGGCCGGGGCGAGGCTGGCGACCGCCTCGGGCTCCAGCTCGTCGAGCACGCTCGCCCGCCGGGTCATCGCCCCGGTGTGCCAATGTTCGAGCTGGCGGCCGGTGGTCAGCACCATCGGGTAATCGGCGTCGGGTTCCTCGGCCGGCGGGATGATCGCGGCGGGAACCAGGCGGCCGCGTCCCGATGCCGTGGGAAACCCATCGCCAAAAACAATCTCGTTACCGGGCTGGTCCTCGGCGTCGCACGGATAGGTCACCGAGTCCTCGCGCTCGAGCCGCTCCCAGGTGATGTTGTCGAGCGACGGCATCGCCAGTTTCATCTCGGCGAAGACGTCGCGCGGGTGGGTGTAGGACCAATCGAGCCCGATGCGCCGCGCGATCTCCTGGATGATCCGCCAATCGAGCCGCGCATTCCCCGGCAACGGCAGCGCGGCACGGCCCATCTGCACCTGGCGGTTGGTGTTGGAGACGGTGCCGTC
>DATNKF010000033.1:0-8903 GCA_035603555.1 Allostellaceae bacterium | reverse complement strand
CATAAAGAACAGCAAACTGGGCCTCGCTGAGCCCCTTTTGAAATTGCACCTTGTTGCGCGCCATCGTTCAAACCCGCAGAAACAGCCACATGTTCCTGTTTTGTACCATGCCTTGATAGCTGAGGATAGTGCGTAATCAGGTAAAGCTATATCTATCCCCCGAGGGCATTAGAGACGCCAACTTCATCAGGATGTTCGCACCTTCCGAAGGCTCGGTAAAATCGGCCTGCTCGACCATTTAGCAAAGCCGAGTTCAACAAGGCTTGGAATGCTGTACTTAGGGGCGAAAAAACAGCACAGTGATTTTCCATATTTATTCGGCAACAAGGGGGTTCGCGTTCGGTTTGCCCGAAATTATTCGATGGCCGATGGCTTAAACCCTTTTCCCCAGCCTGCGAGTCTATGCCCGGGGCCTTTGATCAGATCGGCGTCTCGCCCTTTAGCATCAGGCGGTAGAGGTAGCGCCGCTCGTTCATGTCGTAATCCGGGTTGGCCTTGTGGATGACGCTGCGGTTGTCCCAGATCACAAAGTCGCCATAGTGCCATTGGTGGCGGTATTCGTATTTTTTCTGCGTCGCATGCGTCATCAGCTCGCGGACGAGGTCGAGCGCTTCCTCGTCCTCCATGCCGATGATCCCCTCGATCCGCACCGGGTTCAAATAAAGCGCCTTGCGGCCGTTTTCGGGATGCGTGCGGACCAGCGGATGGATCCCCGGCACCAAGTGGTCAGCTTACCTGTGGGCCGCCTCTCGCAATGCAGCCTGCACGGCCGTATCAAGCGCGCTAAGAAATCGGGACCGGTCCTGCTTGGTCAGAGGAGCTGGCCCGCGGGTATTCGTCCCGAGCTCCCGAAGGTGCCTGGCTACCTCACGACCGGCGAGCGCATTGCCTATATTCGCCTGCGTCCACTGTTTGCCGGTCGGGGAGACGACGCGTGCCCCTTTTTTGAGGCACCGTGCTGCCAGCGGAATGTCGGAGGTGACGCATACGTCGACGGCCGAGATGTGCTCCGCGATCCAGTCATCGGCCGCATCTGCGCTGTCACCGACCAGGACCATTCTCACGTTCGCGGCGCCTGGCGGCCGGATCGGTCGCGAGCCGTTGGAGACAACAAAAACATTAAGCCCTAGGCGAGCCGCCACGCGGTAGACCTCCTCCCGCACCGGGCAGGCATCACCATCGACGTAGATTTCAGTCAAATTCCGGCCCGCCCTTCCGTAGCTGGGGCGGCGTACCTACGTATAGGCCATGATGCGTTCATAACAATTATAAAATGGTTATAGCATGCGCGTAGAGCAAGGTTCGGGCCCTCTGCAAAGTTCCGCTGCCAATTCGCTGCCAATTCGCTGCCGGCGGCTAGAACCGTCCCGGAATTCCGCTGCCGGCCGAGACCGCAAAATTGGCGACAAGCTACTCATATACTTCAGGTTTATGGTGTCTAGAGGGCGACTTTTGAGGGCTAAACCAAATTTTCTCCCTGTCGGCAGGGGCCCGAGTTCGACGCGGTCCCTCGTCCCGTAGACAGCGGGCGAGGCAATACCGCAAACCCGTTCCTCTCGCAGCAAGGTCGTTCAAGAACCGCTCGCCGAACCCGCGTATTCGAGATGCTCAGTTCGAGCAACCGCGTGCTCAGGAAGGGCAACATCATGAAGTCACCGCTCGCGATCGCAATACCTTGGCGTGAGCCGACGGAACACGATGGTTCGCCGATCATCGTGCATCGAGTGAGCCCGGCCGCAACCGACGCACCGCTCGAGTTCGGCCGCTTCCGCGTGCTGCCGCGGCAGCGGCGATTGCTCGCCGGCGGTGTGCCGGTCGAACTCGGCGCTCGCGCTTTCGAGCTCCTCCTGGTCCTAATCGGGGCCGATGGAGCGCTCGTTACCAAAGAGGAGCTGCAAAGTCGTGTCTGGCCTGACGTCGTCGTCGCGCAGCAAAATTTGAAGGTTCAGATCTCTGCGTTGCGCAAGGCTCTCGGTGAGGACCGTGAGTTCATCTGCACCGAGCAGGGCCGCGGCTACCGCTTCACCGCCCGAGTCCGCCCAACCCTCTCCGCCCGGGAATACTTTTCGGCGCCCGGCGCGACCGCTCCACAAAACGGCTCGAGCATCGCTTCGCCCATGGACATCTCGGTGATCGCTTCGCGATTGACGCACCTCGAGGTCGGATTGTCCGAAGCGCTAAACTTGCTCGGAACGCATCGTAACAACAGCCGATTGCGGCGTCGCCGGCGTCGAGCGGGTCACTTCAGTGGCACCACAGGGCGATGCCGGCCCCTACGGGCCGTATCGGAGCTATAGGACCTGACCTGTTGAGCAGGATACGCCTAGCGTTGCGACCAGCGGAACTGCCCTGGGGTCATGCCCAGCATTTGACGGAAATGCCGCGCCAAGTGACTTTGGTCAGAAAAGCCCGCAGCCAGTGCGATCTGCGACAGTGGGAGCCCGGAGCGGGCCAACATCTCCTGTGCTCGTTCGATGCGCCGGTGTACGAGATAGTGATGCGGCGTTACACCTGCTGTGTGCTTGAATGCGCGGGCGAAGTGATACACCGATAGTCCCGCAATGGCAGCGAGCTCTGCGAGATCCATGCTCTCGCTCAAATGCGCCTCCACGTGCTCCCGCACCCGACGCATGGCACCGGGCGGCAGACCGCCGCGGGCCGGCGAGGGTGTCGCCCGCCGCGTCAGGGTAGCGAGCGAATCCAGGCGCGGCCGCGTGTGCAGAGCATCGTTCGTTGTCTGCTGCCAAGCCGCCGGACTGCTCTCGGGCGGGGTCACCAATGCCGGCCATGCCTCGTCGCTGCCGGCGACGATGAGAGTCGTTGGGATGTCCGTGACATCCTTGCGGTGAAAGAGGCCGGGGTCTCGTTCGAATGCACTCCACAGGCTGACACCGCTTCGCAGCCGGTGATCATCGAGCAGGAGGGAGGTACGCGCGGCCCGGTTTGCGCCGACGATGCGCTGGTGATTGTCAACGGCCAGCAACATCCCCGTGGCGCCCTCTTCCGGCGGCGCCGTCGCGAAAACCCATTCTCGGCGAAAACGCTCTCGGAAAAATCGCTCCTCTATTGCGCGCGCCGACGTTACCGTCAGGGCGCCGGTCAACGCGTGCGCTCGTTCCGACCGCTCGGGATCGATCGCGGAAACGTCCAACACCGCCATCAGGCTGCCGTCGACGTCGAAGACGGGCGCTGCGGAGCAGCTCAGGTCGATGTGCCGCGATCGGAAATGCTGATTTCTGTGAACGGTGACAGGCCGCTCTTCGGCGATGCAGGTGCCGATGCCATTGGTGCCTTCGAGCGCCTCGGACCATACGCCGCCGAGCCAAGTTCCCCAATATTTGAACCGGCTCGCGTCTGCTGGGTCACCGCGATGTTCGACCGCCACACCCGCCGTGTCACAGAAGAGGAGCGTATATCCCGCCTCGCGAACCACTTTGTAGAGCCGATCGATCTCGTCCTGTGCGCTAACGATTAGCTGATCGAGCGGTTCGCGAAGTTCTTTGAGCTCGTGAGACGTCAGGATTCGTGGTGTTTCGGTGCTGTCAGGGTTGACGCCGTGCTCGTTCGCCGATCTCCGCCAGGAAGTCGATACCTCTTCGACACTCCCGGAGGGGAAACCCCCTTGCGTGACCAAATAGACGTCCTCGGTGTGCGACGCCGGCGTTTTGATCGACCGTGATGGGCTCCCCATGATCCACCTTATCTGGGATGGCCGCCGAGGGATGCCGCTATTTTTCGTTCTAGGAGGTGACAGGCCACACTCATCCGATCGGGCGATTCGACGCCAGTTGCACCGGGGTTTTCGGCTTGCGGATTTTGAAGATCAAAACTTCCGTCTCACTTGTCGTCGACAGGAGTTCAAGCCCAGCATGGTGGCAGTAATAGGGGAAGTCGATGCTCGCCACGGGATCGGTCGCCAGCACGGTCAGAGTCCCGCCGGGATCAATGCTGCGCATCGCCTTCGCCGTCCGCAACACCGGCTCCGGACATACGAGGCCGCGTGCATCGAGAATGCCGATCGATCCTAGGCCCGCCATGCAAGTACCTCCAGTTGGGCCGCGGCTGCCGCGATAGCCGGCGCGCACGCTCTGGAAATGCACGCCTCGTGCGGGGCGGCATCAAGGCCGAAGGCCACATTGCCGACAAATCGGCTCTTGACCCGTTGTCTGGACGGAATGTCGCCTAATTCCTCAGAAAATGTCGTCAGGCGCCCGCCGAGCAAGCGGTGCAGCCTAGTGCGGAACACACCTGACGGAGCTTCGAGACAGCGGACCATCCGGGTGCGATCAAAGTCGAGGAGGAATGTGCCGCCGACCACTACAGTGTCGCAGACCTCCGCTCCGGCGGCCCCCGCGATCTTACGCCCCCCGACGAGAACGTCGCTCGGTTCGCGCAGCTGTGCGGCGAGGCCGCAATCGCGAACCGTATCGATCATCGCGGCGACGACCATCGGCATTATCCGAGCTGCTGGCCGGGGCGCTTTAGACAGCGGCATGATGACATGAAAGATCAGCTGATCGCGATCGATGTAAATGGCGCGTCCGCCGATACTGCGGCGCAGGACGGGAATGCCCTGTTCCCGGCAAAACGAAAGATCGATGCGCTTCTCGACATCCTCGTTGGCGCCCGCACAGAGAAACGGTCCGTTGGGTTCGGCTAGCACCAGAATGGGATTGCCTTCTGGACCCAGTCGGGTAGCCATGCCATAGGCCACCGCCAGCGTGTCGACCGCCGAGACGGATCCAAGGTCGATCACCTCCAGCCGCGTCTTGTCACCGCCTGAAGAAGGGCTCATGATTGTGGCCATGCCCCAGAAATTGCTGATAGTTCTTGCGAATACAGATCCGCGCAACCATGAGGAGCTGGGATCGCCGTTTTTTCAAGCGGCCGTCGCCGCGGCGATGGATTTCGCAGTCGAGGTTATTTGCACCGCCGCCGCGGGGCGCCTGATGAAATGCGGCGTGGCCGAGACGCTGACCGTCAAGCCGGGCTCCGACAAATCAGTGTATGATTTTATCAAAGACGCGCACGGGCTCGGTGCCAAATTTTACGCATGCGCCGGCAATCTCGAGCTGTTCGACATGGATCAGTCTGACCTGATCCCGGAGTGCGCCGGGATCGTAGGAACTGCCTATCTGATCGATCGGGTGATGAGCGACGAGTATCGCGTGCTGAGCTATTGAGAGGCAGTCGCCCATGCCGGTCGTCAACGGGTGCGTGCTGCCCGACGAACTGCTCTACGACATCGAGCGGCAAGTGTGGTATCGCGAGCTTGATGACGGGCTGGTCGAGGTCGGCGTCACTTCTGTCGCCGTAGCAATGGCGGGGACCATCGTCGCGGTAACGCCAAAACGCGCCGGACGCCGGCTCGCCGTCGGAAATGCTTGCGCCGTCTTCGAGTCCGGAAAGTTCGTCGGGCCGGCAAAAGTCGCCTTCGCGGGCGAAATCGTTCGCAGCAACGATGCCATCATGGAACAGCCCGGGCTGTCGCATACCGACCCCTACGGAGCGGCGTGGCTCGTCGTCTTGCGACCGGACGACTGGCGCGCCGCCAAAGCGTTGTTGACCCCGGGCCAGAAAGTCGCCGAGCCTTACCTTGAGCTGATGCGGCTAGCAAATTTCGCGGGCTGCAGCGCCGGCTGCTAACGTCTCGGGCAAGCAGCCGGCCGCTGGCCGCCTCGCTCAGAAATCGACGAGCGGCTGGAACGCGCTTACCGCGTTCGGCTGCAGCGCCGGAAATTCCGTGCCGAAGCGCTCGCGGTACCAGCTCTCGAATTCCTCCAACGCCGCCACAACCATCGAAGCCGCGGCGCCGGGCTCGCCGTGCAGATCAGCGCGCACGAGCTCCGCCACCCGGCCGAGCTGCTCGCTGACCTCGTCATAGCCGGTGTCTCCACCTGCCCAACCGGCTTGGGAGAGGACGCAACCGATCTGCGCCGCAACGCATTCTGCGCGTTCCGGGAGCGGCAGCGCACTCTGGATCATGTCGCTGACCAGCTGACAGCGCCGATAAGCGCGGACGCGCTCGGCGCTCATCGTCTCGAGTCGGCGCTCGGCAAATCGCCGGAATTCCGTCTCCGCCCGCTCGGACGCCTGCGCGGCGTCGCGTAATTGATCGAGATACGGACGCGTCATGGAGTACCCCGTCCTCTTCCCGGTTCTTCGAAGATCGCCAGCCGATCCTGTCTGATCCTCCTCAGATCCCCCTCGCGGATGGTGATGCCATTGCGGTCAAAGAACTCCAGGATCTGGATCGCAAGCTTGCGTCCGGTCCCGATGCGATCGCGAAACACTGCCGCGGTGATCTTGCCTTCCGGGTTTCCGTTGGCGACCCGTTGCATGGTTGCCGCCAGTTCCGCAATCGTCGTCCGCGTATAGAAGTGGTCGTGGGCCACCTCGACAAGCGTTCCCATACGGGCGAGGCGGCGGAGGAGCTGCCGCACCTCGGCCTCGCCGGCGCCAAGCGCCTGGGAGAAGTCCCGCACCCGCGGCGGCTGAAAGCGAGTGCTTTCCATCACCGCACGGATGCACGCCCACAGCCGCTCATCCGCCGCGGTCAGTCGCACAGAGTGGGAGGCGAGCTTGAGCCACGGGCCATCGCGCTGCAGCGTGCCGTCACGCGCCATCTCGTTAACAGCGGCAGCGAAGACATCGGATGGAAGCCGGGCGTCGACAGCGAGGCGGAGGCGGTGCGTCTCAAGGCCGGGGCTGTCGCGCGCCTTCTCATGATGGCCAGCCAGCGCCGTGATGGTCGCCTGCTTCAGAATCTGCCAATTCTTGCTGCCGAAACCGAACGCGGCACCCTCCGATTCGACACACACGATCTCCGTGATGCGCCGGAGTCCCGCAGCCTTCTTAACGCTGAGATTGCGCGCGCGGGCAAAGTGTCCGAGATCGACCCAGCCCGGCTCAGCCGAAGCGAGGCGCACGAGGGCTTGGCCTGCATCCGCCTCGCTCATTGCAGCGAGCGCTGCCAGGCGCTGTGGCCGCCGCCGTCCGCGGTCGGGGGGCCAAGGGTCGAGGACGATGCCGCCGCCGATGGTTCGTCGCGCCGCATCGTCGCGGAGCACGATGTAGTCGCCGTGGAGTGCGCCGACCGGCCGATCGAGCACGATCTGAGCGAGCGCCCGATCACCCGGCGGCAGGCTGTCGCGATCGAGGATCGCGATCCGCGCCGGGACGCGGGCGGCGCCGACATGGAGGTGGACCGGGGTCCCCTGGCGCAGCGCTCGCACCTCGCTAGGCAGCAGGCGGATGCTCGCATCGATGCGCTCCGTCGGCAGGTGCAGCGCCTCGTCGAGCACCCAGTCACCACGGCGGATCCGGTGCTTGTCGATGTCGGAACCGACCAGATTGAGCGCGCAGCGTTGGCCTGCACGTCCGCATGCTGCCGCCGCGTTTTGAGCGTGGAGGCTGCGCACCCGTGCGGCGAGGCCGGCCGGCGAGAGCAGCACCTCGTCTCCGGCCCGGACCTCGCCCGAAAACACCGTCCCGGTTACGACCGTGCCGATGCCGGATAACGAAAAACAGCGATCGATCGCGAGGCGAAAGCGGCCGTCCAGGCGGCGTAAGGGCATGCTCCGCGCGGCGTCGAGAAGATGGGCTTCGACGGCGGCAACCCCTTCGCCGGTCACAATCGAAACCGGCATAATTTCCGCCGTCGCGAGGATCGTCCGTCCGAGCAGCTGGTGAACCTCGGCGCCAACCTCGGCAATCCGTTCGGCGCTGACGAGATCGCATTTGCTCAACACGACGAGACCGCGCTCAATGCCGAGCAGATCGACGATCTGCAGGTGCTCACGCGTCTGCGGCATCGGGCCGTCATCGGCGGCGACGACCAGCAGCACAAAGTCAATCCCGACGGCACCCGCCAGCATGTTGTGAACAAAGGCCTCGTGACCCGGGACATCGACGAAGCCAAGGGTTTCGGCTGCTGCCACAGGACGATAGGCAAAGCCAAGATCGATCGTGATGCCGCGCGCCTTCTCCGCGGGAAGCCGGTCGGTATCGACGCCGGTTAGCGCACGCACCAATGCCGTCTTGCCGTGATCGATATGGCCGGCGGTGCCGACAATCATCCGAGGAGCCGGCGGTTAGCCGCCGCCGGGAAGAAGAAATGGGTTGGGCGTGGCGCGCCGCCAGCCGGCCTCATCGACCATAATGTCGAGCCCGAGGGTCGCCAGATCGTCGGCGAAGACCTCAGCGTTCGGGTCCTTTTCGATGTAGATGATCTTGGTATAGGTGCGGCATTCGTCGCAGGTTTCGGCCTTGACCAGCCCAACGCCACCTTCGATCTCAAGGTAGGCGATGCCTTTGGTGGAGTGGCAATTGGCGCATTTGATGCGCACCAGATGCCATTCCGTCGCGCACAACGCACAGACGCGGAAGCGGACGCCCGCCACCGGCCCGGCGGCGTGCACAATGCTGGAGACCGGCGGCGAGCCGCAGATGGGGCAGGCCCCATCCCCCTCCGGGAGGCGCACATCCTCTGGGGCAAAGAGGCTCGCTCCATGCGTCCAACAGACCTGCAGCGCGGCAAAAGCGAGACAGGCTTGGGCGGGCTCCGCTTCGCCGCTTGCGAAGTGCACGGCCCTCTCGGCAAGAGCATCGAGGGCATTGGCATCCTGCCCGGCCAGGCATTCGAGCGCGGCACGCGTCTCCTCGGTGAGGGGCGTCGTGCGGAGCCGGTCGAGAATTATCGCGAGGACGCGCTGCCAAGAGCGGCCGGGCCGCCATCTCGCGCGATCGCGCGGCGTCATGCCCTGGCTAGGAAAGGCCTGCGACGGGGTGTTGGCCGTCAGTGTCTCGAGCGCAGCCGATTGAGCACCGGCGAGGGACGCCATGAACGAGAGAAAATCGGCCATCGCGCTGCCGGCGGCGAGGTGGGCGAGACGATCGGCCCG
>DATNKF010000032.1:0-2829 GCA_035603555.1 Allostellaceae bacterium | reverse complement strand
GTCAAAGACCTCTTCTGCACCAAGGGCATCCTGACCACCGCCGGGTCGCACATCCTCGACGGGTTTCTTCCGCCCTACGAATCGACGGTAACCGACAAGCTGTGGCGTGCGGGTGCGGTCATGCTCGGCAAGGCCAATCTCGACGAGTTCGCGATGGGGTCGTCGAACACGACGAGCTGGTACGGTCCGGTCGAGAACCCGTGGCGCAGGCCCGGCGATAACCGGCCGCTGGTGCCCGGCGGCTCGTCGGGCGGCTCGGCGGCCGCGGTTGCCGCGCGCGCCGCACTCGCGGCGATCGGCACCGATACCGGCGGCTCGATCCGCCAGCCGGCGAGCTTTTGCGGCATCGTTGGGCTGAAGCCGACCTACGGCCGCTGCTCGCGCTGGGGGGTGGTTGCCTACGCCTCCTCGCTCGACCATCCCGGGCCGATGGGCCGCACGGTCCGCGACGTTGCGATGATGCTCGGCGCGATGGCCGGGCATGATCGGAGGGATTCGACTTCCGCGCCGGTGCAGGTGCCGGATTTCGAAGCAGCACTCACCGGCGACATCAAGGGTCTGCGTGTCGGCATTCCCAGGGAATATCGCGTTGACGGGATGCCCGGCGAAATCGAGGCGTTGTGGCTGCAAGGTGTCGACTGGCTGCGGGCGGCGGGCGGCGAGCCGGTCGAGATTAGCCTGCCGATGACCAAATATGCGCTGCCGACCTACTACATCATTGCACCCGCCGAGGCCTCCTCGAACCTCGCGCGCTATGACGGCGTGCGCTTCGGCCTCAGGGTCGAGGGCGACAGCCTCGATGAGATGTACGAATTGACTCGCGCGGCAGGATTCGGCGCCGAGGTCCGTCGCCGGGTGCTGATCGGGACCTATGTGCTCTCGGCCGGCTACTACGACGCCTATTACCTGAAGGCGCAGCGGGTGCGCAGCTTGATTGCGCGCGACTTCGCGACGGCGTTCGAGCGGGTCGACTGCATCCTGACGCCTACCGCGCCGTCCGCCGCTTTTGCGATCGGCGAGAACAGCGACGACCCGATCGCGATGTATTTGAACGACGTCTTCACCGTGCCGGCCAACCTCGCGGGCGTGCCGGCGATTTCGGTCCCGGCCGGGCTGTCCAGTGACGGACTGCCGCTCGGCCTGCAGATCACCGGCCGCGCCTTCGACGAGGAGACCGTGCTGCGCGTCGCCGAGGTCTTGGAAAGCGCCGCGCAATTTCGACATCTGCCGAGCTTTGTGGCGGAAGGCCGCGGATGATGCAATCAGCCCTCACCCTCCCAGCCCTGCGGGCTGGGCCCCTCCCTCTCCCGCAGTGCGGGAGAGGGGCTCTGCTTTTCCGAGCGACGTGTAGCCCCTCTCCCGCATTGCGGGAGAGGGTGGCGAGCGTCAGCAAGGCGGGTGAGGGTACCCCAAGGGGAGCCCGTCGATGATCGAGGGCCGCACTGGGCCGTGGGAGACGGTGATCGGGCTCGAGGTCCACGCCCAGGTGATCTCGAAGGCCAAGTTGTTTTCCGGCGCCGCGACCGAGTTCGGCGCCGAACCCAACACCCAGGTCTCGCCGGTCGACGCCGCCTTCCCGGGGATGCTGCCGGTGATCAATCGGCATTGCGTCGAGCAGGCGGTCAAGACCGGGCTCGGCCTCGACGCCGAGATCAATCTGACGAGCGTCTTCGACCGCAAGAACTACTTCTACCCCGATTTGCCGGCCGGCTATCAGATCTCGCAATACCAGCAGCCCGTCGTCGGCCATGGCCGGGTCACCCTGGACATGCCTGACGGCACGACGCGCGAGATCCGCATCACCCGGCTGCATCTCGAGCAGGACGCCGGCAAGAGCCTGCACGACCAGCACCCGAGCCTGACCTATGTCGACCTCAACCGGGCCGGGGTCGGGCTGATGGAGATCGTCTCCGAACCCGATCTCAGAAGTGCGGAGGAGGCCGGGATCTATCTGCGCAAATTGCGCTCGATCCTGCGCTATCTAGGCACCTGCGACGGCAACATGGAGGAGGGCTCGTTGCGCTGCGACTGCAACGTCTCGGTGCGCCGCCCGAGCGAGTCCTACGGCACGCGCTGCGAGATCAAGAACCTCAACTCGGTCCGCTATGTGATGCAGGCTATCGACTACGAGGCGCGCCGTCAGGTGGACCTCCTCGAGGAGGGCGGCCGGGTCGAGCAGCAGACGCGCCTCTTCGATGCCGGCCGCGGCATTACCCGGCCCATGCGCTCGAAAGAGGAGGCGCATGATTACCGCTATTTTCCCGATCCCGACCTGCTCCCGCTCGTCCTCGACCCGGATTGGGTGAAGCGATTGCGCGCCGCGCTTCCCGAACTTCCCGATGCGAAGAAGGCGCGCTTTATGTCGGAGTACGGGCTCTCGGCCGATGATGCCGGGGTGCTGGTCGCGGAGCGGGACACAGCACTTTTCTTCGAGCGGGTCGCCCAGGGGCGCGACGCCAAGGCGGCGGCGAACTGGGTCATGGGTGATTTGCTCGGCGCCCTGAACCGGCTCGGGGTCGGGATCGAACGATCGCCGGTCGCCGCCGACCAGCTCGGGGTATTGATCGATCTGATCGCCGACGGCACGATTTCCGGCCGGCTCGCCAAGGAGGTCTTTGCCGAAATGGTCGCCACTGGGGTCGGCGCTAAAGCGATCGTCGACGCTAAAGGCTTGCGCCAGATTACCGATTCGGACCCGATCGAGGCCGCAATCGATGCGGTCCTGGCCGCTCAGGCCGACAAGGTCGTCGAGTACCGCGCCGGCCGCGACAAGCTCTACGGCTTCTTTGTCGGCCAGGTCATGCGCGCGACCCAAGGCAAGGCCAACCC
>DATNKF010000031.1:0-2099 GCA_035603555.1 Allostellaceae bacterium | reverse complement strand
GGGATTGGCGCCACAGGTGGAGACGGCGGTCGGGCCGCCCGGGCTCTTGTGCTTCGCCGCCAGCAGCGTTTCGCGCAAGGCGTAATTCGAGCGCTTTTCGGGGCCGATATTCCTGTCGAAATAGAAGCCGAGCCACGGCTCCACCACGGTGTCGATGTAGAGCGCGCCGATCTCACGGCACATGGTCATGATATCGACCGAGGAGGTGTCGACCGACAGATTGACGCAAAAACCCTGGCCGCCGCCGGCGGTCAACAGCGGCGCCAGCACCTCGCGATAATTGTCCCGGGTAATCGCCTGTTTGATGAAACGCACGCCGTGCGCTTTGGCGATCTCGCCGTCCTCGTGCGGGTCGATGATGACGAAGCGCGACTTGTCGTAAGCGAAATGCCGCTCGATCAGCGGCAGCGTGCCTTTGCCGATCGAGCCGAAGCCGATCATGACAATGGGGCCTGAAATTTTCGCGTGGATCAACGAAGCGGGCGGGCTCATGGGGTCAGTCTCCGGGGATAGGGATGCGTTTGGCGCGAGAAGGATCAGGCGGTGCGCCGCTTCGCGGTCACTTCGATCTCGACCTTCATCTCGGGCTTGTAGAGCCCGGCAACGACGAGGAGAGTTGCGGCCGGCCTGATGTCGCCAAGCTTTTCGCCGCAGACCGCGAACAGGGTGTCGGCGTCGCCTGCATCGGTGATGTAATAGGTCGCACGGACGATGTCGGCCATGGCGAAACCTCCATCCCTGAGCGTGTCTTCAATGGTCTTGAAGCAGTTTCGTGCCTGGCTCGTGATATCGGCCGGCATGGTCATGGTGGCGTAGTCGTAGCCAGTGGTGCCGGAAACGAAGGCGAAATCGCCGTCGATGACGGCGCGGCTGTAGCCGGCGGTCCTTTCAAACGGCGAGCCGGTGGAAATCAGGCGGCGAGACATAATGTGCACCTCGGGGCGAAACATCGCGTGACCATGTTGAGATCACGCAATGCCGCGTCCTGTTCCTCAAATCAAGCGGCGTGAGGCGCCGATTTCCGCAACCGTGCCGCGATCCGCGGCTTGCTTTGCCGGGCCGCCGTTTCGGTCGGCGCGATCATTCCCCAGGCGCCGTCGAGTACGCCCTCGCGCAGCTCGAGACCGAGCAGGCGGTCGCGTTCAAACGGGCCGGGCAGCGACAGTTCGCCGGTCTTGAGCGCCGAGAAGCCGAAGCGGGCATAATAAGGCGCGTCGCCGAGCAGAATCACCGCGCCATGTCCGCGCGCTTTTGCCGCCGCCAGCGCGTGGTTCACCAGCGCTCGCCCTATGCCGAGCTTGCGGCACGACGGATCGACCGCCAGCGGGCCAAGCACCAGCGCCGCAACCCCGCCGGCGCTGACGTGCCACAACCTGATGGTTCCCGCTAACCGACGCTGGCACACGGCCGAGAAGGCGAGGCCTTCGGCGGGCGCGCGTCCATCGCGCAGGCGCTGGCAGGTGCGGGCATCGCGATCTTCGCCAAAGCAGGCATCAAGCAGCGCTTCGCGCCCAGCGACGTCCGAGGCGCGCTCTGCACGGATCGTGCACGGAGCGGCGCCGGTAAAGGGGGTAACGGGGATCGTCCGCAAGGCAGTCATGGCACGTCAGTCCTCGCTTCCTCCGGCCGGAGGCCGCTGGAAGCGTTGTCGGCAAATCTGCATGTGGGGGGAAAGGGAGCCGGCGGACCGGCTCCCGATTATTCGAGCCTCAGAGAGGCCAAGTCAGATGTGGTAGGTCCGCAGCGGCGGGAAGCCGTTGAAGGCCACCGACGAGTAAGTCGACGTATAGGCGCCGGTTCCCTCGATCAGCACCTTGTCGCCGATCTCGAGCGTCACCGGCAGCGGGTACGGCATCTTCTCGTACAGCACGTCGGCGGAATCGCAGGTCGGGCCTGCGAGCACGCACGGCGTCATTTCCGCGCCGTCATGCGGCGTGCGGATGGCATAGCGGATCGACTCGCCCATGGTCTCGGCGAGGCCGCCGAACTTGCCGATGTCGAGATACACCCAGCGCACATCGTCCTCGTCGCTCTTCTTGGAGATCAGAACGACTTCGGTCTCGATGATGCCGGCATTGCCGACCATGCCGCGGCCCGGC
>DATNKF010000030.1:0-2881 GCA_035603555.1 Allostellaceae bacterium | reverse complement strand
CCCCGCGACGGGCTGCGCGTCGTCGGCATCAACCCCGGCCCGGTCGAGACCGATCGCATGACGACACGGCTGCGCCGCGAGGCGCAGGCCCAGTTCGGCGACGCCGAACGCTGGCGCGAGCTGACCCGAGGCATGGCTTTCGGCCGTGCCGCCACCCCTCATGAGATCGCCTGGATGGCGGCTTTCCTCGCGTCGGACAAATCGGCCTACACGACCGGCACGATCGTCACCGTCGACGGCGGCGGGACGAGCCGCAACGCGGCGGTCAATACTCGGTGAGATTGGGAGTACGGCATGGAACTGGGACTGCGCGGAAGGAAGGCGCTGGTGACCGGCGCTTCGAAGGGGATCGGACGGGCCTGTGCCGAGGTGCTGGCCGAGGAGGGTTGCGATGTCGTCTTGGTGTCGCGCACTGCAGCCGATCTCGAAGCCGCACGGGCGGCGATCGTCGCCAAGCACAATGTCGCGGTGCGTTTCTATCCGCTCGATCTGTCCGATAGCCGCAATGTCGACAAGCTCGCCGCCGAGTGCGCCGAGACCGACCTGCTGGTCAACAATGCGGGTGCCATCCCCGGCGGCGACATTGCCCAGGTCGACGAGGCGCGCTGGCGCACCGCCTGGGATCTGAAGGTATTCGGCTATGTCAACATGACCCGGCGGTTCTACGCGCTGATGGCCGCGCGCCGGAAAGGCGTCATCATAAACATCCTGGGTGCAGCCGGCGAAAACCCCGATTTCGACTACATCGCGGGCTCCTCGGGCAATGCCTCGCTGATGGCGTTCACCCGGGCGATGGGCGGCACTGCACCGCGCGACGGGCTGCGCGTCATCGGCATCAACCCCGGTCCGGTCATGACCGACCGATTGGTCACCTTGATGCGCACTCGGGCGCAAACCCAATTCGGCGACGCCGAGCGCTGGACCGAGTACATGAAGCCGCTCGCCTTCGGGCGCGCCGCCAAGCCGGAGGAGATCGCCTGGATGGCGGCCTTCCTCGCCTCCGATCTTTCGGCCTACACCACCGGCTCGATCATCACGATCGACGGCGGCGGCTCGAGCCGGCGCTCGGCCCTCTAGCGCGTTAATTCTGATGACGGCAGCTAGCGGTTGAGCGAGCGCCGGGCGAAACCAAGCAGCCCCTGCGGCATGAAGATCACCATTGCGACGAAGATGATCCCGACCGGGATCAGGTAGTATTCGGTGAAAAACCGCGACAACCCCTCGCGCAACAGCAGGAAAAACGCAGCACCGACGATGGGACCCACCAGCGTGCCGATGCCGCCGATGACGTTGAAGATGACGACCTCGCCCGATACCAAAAAGAACACAAAGTCGGGGGCGGCAAAGCGGTTCTGGATCGCGTAGAGCACGCCGGCGAGGCCGGCGAACAGCCCGGAGAGCATCACCGCCACGATCTTGTAGCGCTCGATCGGATAGCCGATCGCCCGGGTCCGCGCCTCGTTCTCGCGGATCGACTGCAATACCATTCCGAATGGCGACTGGGTGATGCGCCGCAGAACGAGATAAGACAGTGTCACCACGGCGAGCACGAACCAGTGCAGCGTCTCCGACGTGAACCGCGCTGAGAAGAGTCCGGGAATCGCTAGCGGCGGACGGCTAAAGGTCAGCCCGTTTTCGCCGCCCGTCACCTCGGTCCAGGTAAAGATGATCACGTAGAAGATCTGCGAGAAGATCAGTGTCGTAATCGCGAAATAGATGTCGCGCAGGCGCGTCGAGAAATACGCGACGAACCCGGCGACGGCCGCAGCACCGACCAGCCCATAGAGCAATGCCAGCCAGAGATTGGGCGGCTGCGAAGATATCAATGCAGCCGCAGCACCGTACATGCCAAGACCAAAGAACGCCGAGTGGCCAAACGAGATCATGCCGGTGTAGCCGATCAGCAGGTCGGAGGACATCGCCAGCAGGCCCCAGATCAGGATCTCGGTCAGAAAGCGGCGCCAAAATTCGGGCAACACGAGCGGCGCTGCGATCAGCAGCACCACGATGACGGAAAATCCGGCCCAATAAATGATGGCGTGGCGCCGCCTCATTTCGGAGTCGGGACGAAGAGCCCGGTCGGCCGGAACAGCAAGGTCAGGATCAGCACGACAAAGGAGACGATGACCGCCTGGGCCGGGCTGACCCACAGCGAAGCGTAAGCCTCCAACAGCGAGATGAAGATCGAGGCGGCTATCGACCCCGCGAGGTTCCCCATACCGCCGACCACGACAACGATGAAGGCCTTCAAGATCCAATCGAGCCCCATCGCGTGGTTGACCCCGACCAATGGACCGAACAGCACCCCGCTGGCGCCCGCCATCCCGGCGCCGATGGCGAAGACGACGGTGAGCACCCACGGGACCGGAATGCCCATGGCCTGCGCCATGACGCGGTCCTGCGTCGTCGCCCGGATCCAGATCCCATAGGTGCCGAATTTGAGGAATAGCCAAAGCCCACCGATGATCGCGGCGGAGAGCACGGCAATAACCAGCCGGTACCACGGATAGTCGAGATAGAAGAGGGTGAAGTGGCCGGTGAAGGGCTCTTGGATCTTGCGCGCCACCGGCCCGAACTGCCAGAGCGCGTAATTTTGCAGTACGAGCGAGATCCCAAAGGTGGCTAGGATCGTCGTCAGCGGATCGCGCCCCAAGAGCGGGCGCAAAGTCGTCAGATAGATGGCAGCGCCGAGCAGGGTGATCACTAGGCTGGCAATCGCCAATGCGATCCAGAAATCGCCGGTGGCGGCGAGCACGATCACGCCGACATAGGCGCCCAGCATAAAAAGCTCGCCGTGGGCAAAATTGACGACGTCCATGATGCCGAAAATCAAGGTCAGCCCAGAGGCCACCAATGCCAGGATCATGCCGGTGACAATGCC
>DATNKF010000029.1:0-3529 GCA_035603555.1 Allostellaceae bacterium | reverse complement strand
GAGCCGCCGCTCTGGCACTACAGCGATTCAATTGGCAATGACAGAGATGAGAGTCACAAGAAAGCCCACGTCAGTTCGCACGCCGCGTTTGCCCGATGGTATCCGGCACGGAAACGTTGAGCTTCGGCATCTCCGATACTTCGTCGTTGTCGCCGAAGAGCTAAACCTACGTCGTGCCGCCCATCGGCTCGAGATCACGCAGCCGGCGCTCACTAAACAGGTAGCCAGGCTCGAAGAGCAGATGGGCGTCAGCCTGTTTGCGCGGGCGCGACATCGTCTTGCCGGGCTGACATCGGCGGGCACCGATTTCCTCGCCGAGGCGCGCCTTATACTCGAGCAGGTCGAGGATGCCATCCGCCGCACGCAGCTCGTGGCGCATGGCCGCTCGGGACGGCTGCGGATTGGTCTAACCCGAACTTTGACTGCTTTTAGAGTTAAGCCGCTGAAAGGGCCTGATATTGGTCGTCTTAGCGGTCATGTAACTTGATCGATTTTTGTTGACATACACAGCTGAAATGATTCTATCGGCGCATGTATGTGGCTGTCATCCCCAACCGAGGCTCACCACCCGCCATCCTGCTGCGGGAGAGTTACCGCGAGGCGGGCAAGACCAGGAACCGCACCCTCGCCAACCTGTCCGGCTGGCCCGCCGAGCGCATTGAGCAACTCCGCGCCGTGCTGCGCGGCGACAAACTGCTGCCCGCCGCTGAGGCGGTGGAAATCGTCCGCGCCCTGCCGCACGGCCACGTGCTCGCCGCGCTCGGCACCGCGCGCCGCATCGCGCTCGACGCTCTGCTGCCCCGCCGGGCGCCGCAACGCCGTCGGGATCTGGCGCTGGCTCTGATCGTCGCGCGCCTGCTCGAACCGGCGGCCAAGCTGGCGACTGCGCGGATGCTGGATCCCGCCACCGCCAGCCATTCGCTGGGCGAGATGCTCGGGCTCGGCAAGGTCGCCGCCAAGGAGGTCTATGCCGCGCTCGATTGGCTGGGCCGCGAGCAGCCGTTCATCGAAGCCAAGCTGGCCCGCCGCCATCTGAAGGATGGCGCGCTGCTGCTCTACGACGTCACCTCCACCTATCTCGAAGGGCGCTGCTGCGAACTGGCGCAATATGGCTACAGCCGCGACCACCGTGGCGACCGGCCGCAGATTGTCATCGGCCTGATGTGTACGACCGACGGCTGCCCGGTAGCGGTCGAGGTGTTTGAAGGCAATACCGCCGATCCGATGACGCTGTCGTCGCAGATCGACAAGCTGAAGCAGCGTTTCAAGCTGCAGCGCGTGGTGATGGTCGGCGACCGCGGACTGCTGACCAGCGCGCGCATCGAGCAGACGCTGCGCCCGGCCGGTCTGGGTTGGATCACCGCACTGCGGGCGCCGGCGATCAAGCAGCTCGCGGCTGCGGGCGGGCCGTTGCAGCCCTCGCTGTTTGATGATCGCGACATGGCCGAGATCACCAGCCCCGATTATCCGGGCGAACGCCTGGTGGTCTGCAAGAACCCGCTGCTGGCGGAAGAGCGCGCCCGCAAACGCGCGGAGCTGTTGGCCGGCACCGAGAACGACCTCGCGCGCATTGCAGCCCGCGTGCAGCGGGCGCGCAGTCCGCTGCGCGGCGCCGCAGCGATCGGCCAGGCCGTCGGCGCGGTGCTGGGACGGCGCCACATGGCCAAGCATTTCCAGATCAGCATCACCGACGATACCTTCAGCTTCGCCCAAAATCCCCTCAGCATCGCCGCCGAGGCCGCGCTCGACGGCATCTATGTGGTCCGCACCAATCTGCCGGTCGCACAGTCCGATGCCGCTGCCACGGTGCGCGCCTACAAAAGCCTCAGCGGCGTCGAGCACGCCTTCCGCTCACTGAAGACCGTCGATCTCGAGCTGCGTCCGGTGTTCCATTGGACCGCGCCACGGGTACGCGCGCACGTCCTGCTCTGTATGCTGGCCTATTATCTGCAATGGCACATGCGCCGTAGCCTCGCCCCGATGCTGTTCGACGAGCGCGATCCAGCCGCCCGCGAGGCGCAGCGCGCCTCGCCGGTGGCCAAGGCCGAGCCCTCCCCGGCAGCGCAACGCAAGGCCGCCCGCAAACGCACCGACCCAGTCGATGGCGAACCACTGCCGGTGCACAGCTTCCACACCCTGCTCGGCGATCTCGCCACGCTCACCCGCAATGTCGTCCGCCTCGGACGCGATCGCCTCACCGCCATCCTCGCAACCCCCACCCGCACCCAGCACCGCGCCCTCGAACTACTCGGCCTCACGCCCACCGCGTAGACAGACCGAGATCACCCCTTGCGAATTATCTCAATGGCTTGCGTTCGAAAGAGGGCAAAGTTCGGTTTAGGCAACCTCTCCGCCCGCGAGGCGCCGCTCGATGAAGCTCGTGAACGCGTGGGCTTTGGCGCTGGCCTGTCGTCCGGCCGGAAAGAGCGCCCATAGATCCATAGCCGGCAGCGACCAATCCTGCAGCACGGAAATGATCGCCCCGGATTTCAGCTCCGGGGTGAACAACCATTCCGAGCCGCCAATCGAAAGGCCCAGACCGGCGAGCACCCCCTCACGAACCCCCTCCGCCGCGCTGACCCGAAGTCGACCGCGCACCGTGACGGTCGTTTCTGTCGTCCCCTGGCGAAAGGTCCAGGTAGGACCGCCGGCACGCTGCTCGTAGATGACAGCTTGATGCTCGATGAGGTCGCCGGGGGCCTTCGGTCGACCGTGCGCTGCGAAATAGGAGGGCGTACCGACCACACAGCTTCGACAGTGTCCGATTTTGCGGACGGTCGTGCCTGAATCGCCGAGCCGGCCCATGCGCAGCGCGACATCTATCCCGGCCTCGATCAGATCGATATCCCGATCATCGAGCACAACGTCGACGTCGAGCAATGGGTGCTCCGCCATAAAAATCGGCAGCCGCGGTATGACGTGGAGACGGGCGAAGGTCACCGGTGCATTGACCCGCAGTCGCCCCGACAACGATACACCGGCCCCGCGAGCCGCGGCTTCCGCCTCCTCGACATCCTCGATCGACCGTTTAGCGTGTTCATAGAAGTCGCGGCCTGCATCGGTCGGCGTCAACCCGTGCGTCGATCGCAGCAACAGCCGCACGCCGAGCCGGTCTTCAAGCTGTGCGATGGTTTTGGAGACAGCGGGTTGCCCGACGCGAAGCTGCTTGGCCGCGCCGGAAAACGAGCCTGCCTCGATGACCCGAACAAAGGCTTCCATTGCCGCCAATCGGTCCATCTCGGCACCCCCGCGGTCAGTCATTCCTCACAGGAATAATCGATAATCCACGGCGGCGGCTACTGCGACATCGGTCAAAACGCAAGTTTATCCTATCGGCGACGCACGTTGCCGGACGCAACAAGTGATACCTAAACAAGTGATGCCTAATAGAAGAGTCACTGAGGAGGTAACTATGATGGAGGTAACTATGACGCAGGACGCAATACCGAGCGGCGCATCGACCAAACAGCGTGTATTTGGTGATCAGAAGAAGGCACCAGGCGATCCGTTTCTGGCGCCGTTCTTCGAG
>DATNKF010000028.1:0-2184 GCA_035603555.1 Allostellaceae bacterium | reverse complement strand
CCCCGTCCCGCAGTGCAAAACAGCGCGGCGCGAATGGTCCGGCCGTTTGTTGCCGGAGAGGAGGGTGTCATGTCGGCCGAGCCGCTGAGCGGAGCAGAAATCGTCATCCGTGCCCTGGTGGACCAGGGCGTCGATGTCGTTTTCGGCTATCCGGGCGGGGCGGTACTGCCGATTTACGACGCGCTCTTCAAGCAGAACTCGCTGCGGCACATCCTGGTGCGCCAAGAGGGCGGCGCGGTCCACGCTGCCGAAGGCTATGCGCGCTCGACCGGACGCGTCGGCGTAGTGCTGGTGACGAGCGGACCGGGGGCAACAAACGCTGTCACCGGGCTCACCGACGCGCTGATGGACTCGGTTCCGATCGTCTGCCTGACGGGCCAGGTGCCGACGCATCTGATCGGCAATGATGCGTTTCAGGAGGCCGACACCACCGGCATCACGCGGCCCTGCACCAAGCACAACTACCTCGTCAAGGACGTGGGCGAATTGGCACGGATGCTGCACGAAGCCTTCTATGTCGCGAGGAGTGGCCGGCCCGGGCCGGTCGTCGTCGATCTGCCCAAGGACATCCTGTTTGCACTCGGCCCCTACAGCGGGCCCGGGCAGGGCAATCACAAGAGCTACCGCCCCCAGCTGCGGCCCGATCCGGCCCGGATCGGCGAAGCGGTCGAGATGATCGGCGCGGCAAAGCGGCCACTCTTCTACGGCGGCGGCGGACTGATCAATTCCGGGCCCGAGGCCTGCGCGCGCTTTGCCGAACTGGTTCGGCTGACCGACGCGCCGTGCACCCTGACCTTGATGGGGCTCGGCGCGTTTCCCGCCGCGGATCCGCATTTCGTCGGCATGGTCGGCATGCACGGCACTTACGAGGCCAATATGGCCATGCACGACTGTGACCTGATGATCGCGGTCGGGTCACGGTTCGACGATCGGGTGACCGGTCGGCTCAACGCCTTCTCGCCCGGCTCGAAAAAGATCCACATCGATATCGACCCGTCTTCGATCAACAAAAACGTGCGCGTCGATCTGCCGATCATCGGCGATGTTGGTGAGGCGGTGTCGGCGATCCTCGCCGCCTGGCCGGAAGGATCGCCTCGAACCGACCGTGCGGAGCGAGCCGCGTGGTGGCGGACGATCGACGGCTGGCGCGCGCGCGACTGCCTGCGCTACGACAAGAGTCGGAACGACCTGATCAAGCCGCAATATGCGATTGAGCGGCTTTACGCCGCGACTCGCGAGCGCGACGTCTACATCACCACCGAGGTCGGCCAGCATCAGATGTGGGCTGCTCAGTTCTTCAAATTCGAGGAGCCTTACCACTGGATGACTTCGGGCGGGCTGGGCACGATGGGGTACGGCCTGCCCGCGGCGATCGGCGTCCAGATTGCCCACCCCGAGGCGCTCGTCATCGATATCGCCGGCGAAGCCTCGATCCTGATGAACATCCAGGAGATGTCGACCGCCGCCCAGTACCGCCTGCCGGTCAAGGTGTTCATCCTCAACAATCAGTACATGGGCATGGTGCGGCAGTGGCAGGAGCTCCTGCATGGCGGTCGTTACTCCGAGAGCTACACCGCGGCACTGCCGGACTTCGTCAAACTGGCGGAGGCGTTTGGCGCGGTCGGGCTGCGGGTCGAGCGCCCGGCTGATCTCGATGCGGCGATCGGCGAAATGCTGGCGGTCGATCGTGCCGTGATATTCGATGTCGTGGTCGATCAGGCGGAGAACTGCTTCCCGATGATCCCTTCCGGTGCGGCTCACAACGAGATGCTCCTTGGCCCCGAAGACGAGGCCAAGAAGCCGGTATCGGAGGAGGGCATGGTTCTCGTTTGAGACGCCCGGCGTGGCCGATCTCGAGCGACACGCCATTGCCGTTCTCGTCGACAACGAGCCGGGCGTCCTGGCGCGCGTCATCGGGCTGTTTTCGGGGCGCGGCTACAATATCGAGAGCCTGACGGTCGCGGAGGTCGACCGTACCAACCAGTTGTCGCGGATCACCATCGTGACCATCGGAACCCGAATGATTATCGAGCAGATCAAGGCGCAGCTGTCGCGCCTCGTTCCGGTGCACAAGGTTCACGACCTGACCGATGAGGGCCCCTTTGTCGAGCGCGAGATGGCGCTGATCAAGGTCGCGGGCAAAGGCGAGACGCGCATCGAGTCGCTCCGTCTCGCCGACATCTT